>JAGVGV010000661.1 GCA_020056895.1 Deltaproteobacteria bacterium | reverse complement strand
TCCGGTTCGGGAACCGGCGCTTGGTCCGCCGGGGACTCCTCCGCTTCCGTAACCTCTTCGGGCTCACACGGCTGGGCCGGAGGTTCTTCCACCGAAGCCGGTTCAACCACCGGTTCCGGTTCGTCCTCCTCGTCCTCTTCAAAGGCCGGGGGTTCTTCCGGCGGCAGAAAGGGGTCCAGGAGCGGAAGGGGCAGGAAAGCCTTGGGCGTAGGGGGATCGAACCGGTACCGGTACCGGCCATCGGGCCGCACCCGGACGTGAACGCTTTGGCATGGTCGGCCCGAAGCCCTGCGCGAAAGCAGTTCGGCGGAAAGGTCCGGTAAAATGACCTGAGCCAGAATGGAATCGAGGCCCCGGGCGCCGGCGTCCACTTCGCGGCTCAAGCCGGCCAGGGTCGTCACCAAGCCATCGTCCCAGGTCATCTGGACGCCCTGGTGTTCTAAAAACCGGCGGCGGATTTTTTCCAGTTTCAAAGCCGCCACCCGTCGGACATCCTCGTCGCCCAGGGGAAGATAAGGGACCACCACCAGACGGGACAGGAACGACGGGCGGAAACGAGTCAACAAATCCGGCCGGATTTGGTCCTTCAAGCGGTCCGGATCCGGCGGCGTTTCCTGGCCGTTCACGGCGTCCAGAATGGTCTGAGCGCCCAGACTGGTGGTCAACAGGATCAGGGTGTTCCGGAAATCCACCACCAGGCCTTCGGAATCCTCGATGGTCCCCTTGTCGAACACCTGTTCGAAAAGTTCCAGCACGTCCGGATGAGCCTTTTCCGCTTCATCCAGCAACACGGCGGTATAGGGGTTCCGGCGGACCGCTTCGGTTAAAATCCCACCCCGGCCGTACCCCACGTACCCCGGCGGAGCGCCCTTGAGACCCGAAACCGAATAGGCTTCCTGGTATTCGGCCATATTCACCACCACCAGGCCCCGCTCGCCCCCATACAGGGCCTCGGCCAGGGCATAGGCGGTTTCGGTCTTGCCCACGCCGCCGGGGCCGGCCAGCAGAAACACGCCCACCGGCCGGGAGGGGTCCCCCAGGTCGGCCCGGTAGGTCATGATTCGGCGGGCAATGACCGCCACGGCGGATTCCTGGCCCTTGATCCGTTCGGCCAGCCGGTTTTCCAGGTCCAGAATGGTTTCCAATTCATTGGACAACATGCGGCTGACCGGTACTCCCGTCCAATCCGAAACCACGGCGGCCACGGCCCGGCGGTCCACGCAGATGGGAACCATGGCCCGGCCCTGTTGAAACGCAACCAGTTCCGCCCGTCGCTGAGTCAGTTCCCGGCCCAGCCGGTCCAGGTCCACGGGGTTCGCGGATTCCCCTTGAGCCAATTCCTCGAGACTTGCCTGCAGCTTGAGCAACTGCTCCACCGCTTCCCGTTCCTGATGCCACCGGATTTCCAGGGTGGTTTTTTCAACCCGAGTCTCGGTCCGCTGGCCGGCCAATTCCACCCGCCGGGCCGCGTGGTCGAAACCGGCCCGAATTTCCCGGTCCACGGATTCAATCTCCCGGTCCAGCCGTTCCAGCCGGCGGGTCAGGTCTTCGATTTCGGGCGGAGTGACGCTCTGGCGGATGGCCACTCGGGCCGAGGCGGTATCGAGCACCGAAACGGCCTTTTCGGGCAGCCGGCGCCCGGTGATGTACCGGGTGGACAGCCGAACGGCCGCTTCCAGCGCCTCTTCCAGAACCGTGACCTTGTGGTGCCGTTCCAGTTCGCCGGCCACGGCCCGGAGCATCCGGACGGCCGACGGGCCATCGGGCTCTTCCACTCGGATCACCTGGAACCGGCGGGCCAGCGCCGCGTCTTTTTCGAAATATTTCTTGTATTCCAGCCAGGTTGTGGCGGCGATGGTCCGCAGTTCGCCTCGGGCCAAAGCGGGTTTTAACAGATTGGCCGCGTCGCTCATGCCCGGCGGGCCCCCCGCGCCGATCAGGTTGTGCGCTTCGTCTATGAACAGAATGATCGGCTGAGGCGACGCCCGAATCTCTTCGATGACCGACTTGACGCGCTTTTCGAATTCGCCCTGGATACCCGCACCCGCCTGAAGGAGCCCCAGGTCCAGCACTCTTAAGGAAATGCCGACCAGGGCCGGAGGCACGTCGCCCTGGGCGACCCGGAGGGCGAAACCTTCGGCCACGGCGGTCTTGCCCACCCCCGCTTCGCCCGTCAAAATAGGGTTGTTCTGCCGGCGGCGGGTCAATACATCAATGATCTGGCGGATTTCCAGGTCCCGGCCAACAATGGGGTCGATCCGGCCGGCTTTGGCTTCTTCGGTCAGGTCCACCGTATAGAGGTCCAACGCCGGAGTTTTGGAGCCCATCCCCGGGAACAGGGTGGACGACGAGGCGGAACCGCCCTCTTCCTCCCCCCCCTGTCCTTCTTCGGCCCGGCCCAGAACATCCCGGATTTCCCGTTTCAGTCCATCCAGGGGAATGCGGCGGAAGGACGGAGCGGACCGAAGGATCAGGTTCCGGAGGCCGTCGTGGTCCAATAAGGCCACCAAAACCGATCCGGACCGGATGGTTTCAACCTTCAAGAGCAGGGAGGAAATCAGGTACGCCTGTTCCAACAGCAAAATCACGTGCGGGCTTAAAACGGGGGTCAGCGTATTGCCCCGGCTCATGCCTTCGAGGGTCCGGGCCAGCTCCCGCCGGAGGTCCGAAGGCCGGAGATTGTAGTATTTCACCAGCTTGCGGGCGTCGGTCCGGGGGTCTTCCAGCAGACGGACGAGAAAATGCTCGACTTCCACCGCGAAATGAGTCTGCCCGGCGCAAAATTGGGCGGCGGCTTCCAGATTTCGACGGCAGATGGGGTTGAGCTTCCCGATCAGCGTCTGCATGTCCAGGCTCATGGAACCAAGCCCCCGAGCCAGGCTTCCAGACGTCTGGGGGAAAGGCGGACAATGGCCGCTTCCCCTTCATAGGGCTTGGTTTTCAGCCACGAAGTCCACCCCAGGCGGGGTCCTTCGTCTCCCCCCAGGCGGGATTCGGGTACGTGTTCCGGCAGCAACTTGAGTTCCGCGTCGAAATCGAATTCAACGCCGCAAAAAAAACGGGTGAATTCGCAAAGAGGCAAAAACGCCGAACCTACGGGCAGAAACCCCTTGAACCGGGTAAAGTCCATGGGACCCACCACCAGATCGAACTGGCTTTGCTGGTCCCAATACCGGGTGCCCACCACCACGTCCTGGCCCAAGCCCCGGTTCTGGCCCGTTTCCCCCACAAAGGTCCATTGCTCCTCGTTCAACCCCCGCCACCGGCCCACCACCGGCCGGGTCTTTATCGTCAGGCCGAAATAATGGGAAGCGGCTTGTTCCAGGCTGGCCAGGGACCGGGGCTGATTGGCCAAAAAGGCGGTGTAGTACAAAAAAGCCCGGTCCTTGATCCGCATCCGGCGCCTAAGGCCCGTGGTGCCCAAGCCGATCAGGGAATACAGCCGCCGGCCGATGTGGGTTTGGTCCGGAGCCTCGTATTCCATTCCCAACCGGTGGATCTTGCGGACCCGGAAAAGAAGGGAGACCAGCCGGTGGTTGAAAATATCCAGAAAATCCCGAAAGGCCGTATCTTTTCGGTGCAGGCTTTCAAGCAGCAGTTCGGTGATGGGCCGGGGCAAGGGGCCCATGCATCCGGCGAGCCCCAGGAAGTTGACTTCCATCCTGTGGGGTTCGTCTTCATACCGCGACTCTTCAAGGCCCTGAATTTCGCTGGCGGGGAATTCGAGCGAAACGCGGGACTGAAACCGGACGACTTCGTCGCCCGGGTCCGATCCTTCGGCCACGGGCGCCCGACCGGGGTACAGCCGTTCGAGCAGGCGGACGGCCTGAAAAAAATCGAACCGCCAGGCTTCATCGAAGAGCAGCCGGTCTAAAGGAGGAATTGTTCCCCGACCACCGGCGGCCATTGTTTCCATACTCCTTCACGCTGGAGGCTTTTGATGGTGAGTTGGGTGAATGAATTGACGCTGGCGTAAAGCGGAAAAAACCGGTTGAGGACCGCGGCCAAAAGAAAAGCGCTGGTGCCCACATGGAATTGTTCGTCGAAAGCCAGGGTGACCTCGACCCCCCGGCAGAACCCTCGCCAAGCCTCGCGCCCCACCCGGCGGGTAACCAGTTGGGTGGCCATTTCCCGAATGCCCATGATCTGCTGGCTGGTGTCTTCGGCGCTGGAAAAACCATACAGCCTTAGGATTTCCCGCAAGGCCTCGATGCTGCCTTTCTGGTTGCTCAGGGAGAGGTAATTGAGGCTCAAATGGGAGATCAGCCGCCACAGGCTGGCGCCGCTAAGCGGAGGTGTGACCTGATCCGTGGGCCGGGTCAGGGCGGCGATCCGGGCCAGAGGCGCGGCCTGTTCGATCATCAGCCGGGCGCCGGCGGGCAATTGTTCGGCCAAGCCCCGGTTGGTGCACAGGGTATGGGCGTAAATGGTGGTGACGGCGGGCATCCGGGGGTTGAAATCGAGATCCACGAAGGAAAGATACACATGGGCGCCGGAGAGTTCCTTGCGCCCGGTGGGCCGTCGGGTGGCGTACCAAAAGGACGGGTGGGCGAACTGGCCGCCTTGAGCGGTTTCGTCTTCCATTTCGTGGGTATACGAAAAAAAGGGCTGAAGGTCCCGGCTCCGGTCCCGGGGGTCCGGCAGGGCGGAAACGGAGCGGATCGAATGGATTTCGGTATGGGATTCGCGCCGTTTGTCCGGGTGCAAGAGGTATTCGAACCGCTGTTCATTGAGCCGCAGGGGATCGGTGGCCCGGGGAAAAAGGTTGACGATGGGTGCGCATCCCAGCCGGAAATTGTCTTCGTCGATGGTCAAACGGCTGGAAGGGATCTGGTCCAGGCAGATCAGAACATCAAAATGGTTTTCAGACTGGTTCCGGTCCAGGTGGTCCAGATCGAAAAACAGGAATTTTTCCGGGAAGGTAAAATATTCCTGGAGCAACCGGTACCCGTCGTGAGCATTGGGGGGGTACGGCAAAATGGCTTCGTTGGGTTCGAACCCCACGGGCCGGAGCGCGGTTTCGGGCAGAAAGACGGGCTTTTTGCGGTCGCCTTCCGGCAGAAGCACCACGGCCAGAGTATGGGCGAACAAAAGTTCATACAGCGCGTTGACCAGAATCCGTTCTCCGGCCAAATGAAAGCGGGCCCGGTCCAAGGCCAGTTCCTTCATGGATCCCGTCAGGCAGGCCAGCCGGAGCCGAAGCACCAGGGCCACGCCGGGTCGGCGGTCCAGAAAATCGTACCGGTCCGTTGCTTCGAACCCCGCATAGGTCACGCCCAGAGGCCATAGCACCACGTCGTACGCGGTCCGAAACCGGCACAGGTGCCCTTGGAGCGTAGGAGCGCTCAAGGGGGTGTGCCTGGGAATCAGGTGGCCGGTGGTCATTTTACCCTGACTGGGGTCCACTTCGAACTGGGCCACGCTCATGGACGGGATGGGCTGGGTGAATTGGGGATACAAAACCCCCAACAACGCCGTGGCCAGCCGGGGAAATTCGCTTTCGATATCGTACTGGATGCGGGCGGTGAGAAAGGCGAAGGATTCGATCAGCCGTTCGATATGGGGATCGGGCGAAGGGTGAAGCCCCACCTCCAACCGGCCGGCGATCTTGGGATAACGGGCGCCGAAGGACGCGCCCATCTTGCGCAGATAGGTCAGCTCGCGTTTGTAGTATTCCAGGAGCTGTTGTTCGTTAGGCCCCATAAACCTCCATCATGCGCGCCTGGCCGCTTTCCCAAATGGTCATGAATGAAACGGGTTCACGCGCCTCGTCCACCGCGAGGACCGCGTCGATGGTGACTCGGAGACCCTTTTCCGCCAGCATTTTCGCGTCCACCTGAACGGTCACGTTCATCAGCCGGGGTTCAAAAACCTCGATGGCCCGCTTGATCCTTTGGGCCAGCAAGGACCGATGATGGACGTTGGACGGGGAATAGGACCCGAAATCAGGCAGGCCGTAATCGATGACGGTCAATTCCCGCCGATCCCATTCGGCGGCCTCCAGGTGGGTTCGGGTATTCAGCAGCCAGGAAACGTCCCTGAGCACCGAATTCCTTAGCTCCGCCAGGGTCTGGGCCCGGAGCGGCCGGACTTCCTGGCTTTGGCCGGGCGCCCAATCCACCAGCCGGTCGAACAAAGAGGCGCGGACCTGTAGGGGTGAATCCTTTGCCATCGGGTTGATCGGATCTCCGGTTCGGGGGCCGCGGAATATGCCCCGGTTTTTCGCCCCGTTGGAACGGACCCGCGCCCTAGGAGTGGAAAAAACTGGCTTTTCCACCCTGGGCGCGTCCCTCAATGAAAACCGGGGCGCGTGGCTTCAGGCTTCTTTGTAGGGAAAAAGCCCAGCCGACCCCGGTGGAACCCGCGAAAGGCATCTCCCCATATGGGGGCATGGTCCCTCCGCGTGTTCCTCCAGGTTGGTCCCTTACGATATCTCGTTGGTCTTGAGATCGTGGGAGATGGGCTGGACGCCGGCTCCCGCCGCGCCCTTGTCCTTGTCCTTGGGATCGTATTTGTACGTGATCTTGCTGTAGGACAGGGACAGGTTTTCCATGGGCAGATCGCCGCCGCCGCCGGAAATGCTGTACCCGGAGACGATCACGTCTTCCATGTTGATTTCAAGGTATTTGATGGGCATGTTGTCGCCATCGGACTTGAAGCATTCCACGTTGACCTTGTCGTACTGAAGGCCTTTCCAGCAGGCGCCGATCAGGTCGTCGCTGGACGAGTCCATGGCTTTGGTGAAGTTGAAATCAGAGTGGTTGGCTTTTTCCACCGTGGACCCCGAAGAGGCCCGAAGAGGCGATGCCGGCTGCGAGAACCCATGACTCCAGGACAGGACTTCTATCCAGGTCTTGTGGTTCTTGTCGGTGCATTCGCCCTCGACACTGTCGAACTTGATGAACATATTGGTTGCCATAACAGTCTCCTTCTCCCATCGATCCCGTTCGGACCCGGGTGGGGGAAACCCATTTTACCCCACCCGTTCCGAACCCGCCTTGGTTTAAGGCCCGTGATTAAAGTTCCCCTCCGCAAGCCGTGAGGATATTTCCTCAAGAAACGAGCGAGTGCTTCTTTTGGTTCGCTTGCCACACCCTCGGCTATGCCGCGAGGGATGCGCTCGCGTCCATGTTCAAGCCACCCCAGCAGGCATCAAGCCGCCGGCGGAGGCAGTTCGGCCACCAGCCGGATGGAGGTGGTGAGTTCTTCGAGCTGAAAATGCGGCCGAAGGAAAACGACCGCGTTGTAGCAACCCGGCTTGCCCGGAATGGCCGTTACGTCCACGCGGGCTTCCCGCAAGGGGTACTGAGCCTTGATGCTTTGGCCGGCGTCGTCCTTACCCAGCACGTAGTTGCCAATCCAGCGGTTGAGGTAGGCCGACACATTCTGGGCGGTCATGAAGCTGCCGATCTTGTCCCGCATGATCGACTTGAGGTAATGCGCGAAACGGGACGCGGCCAGGATGTACGGCAGGACCGTCGAAAGACGGGCGTTGGCGTTGGCCTGAGGCGTGTCGTACACCTTGGGTTTCTGAGTGGTCTGTCCGCCGAAGAACGCGGCGTAGTCCTTGCCCTTGCAATGGACCAGGGAAATGAAGCCCAGATCGTTGAGCTCTTTTTCCCGGCGGTCAGTGATGGCGATTTCGGTGGGGCACTTGAGGGCGATGTCGCCTTCGTCCGTCTTGAAGGTATGGGTGGGCAGACCTTCCACCAGACCGCCGCCTTCCACGCCGCGGATCGCCGCCGTCCACTTGTATTTGGCGAAGGCGGTGGTGATCCTGAGGGCCAGAGCGTAGGCCGCGTTGCCCCACAGGTATTTCCCGTGATCGGTGCCGTCGGTGTCTTCCACGAAATTGAGGCCTTCCACCGGAATGGTGTTGGGGCCGTAGGGCAGCCGGAGCAGAATGTGCGGAAGCGTGAGGGCCACGTACCGGCTGTCTTCGCTGTCGCGGAAGGAGCGCCACTTGATCATTTCCAGGCTTTCAAAAATCTTGGAAAGATCGCGCGGGACGCCCAACTGGGTGAAGCTGTCCATGTCGAACAGTTTGGGGCTGGCCGCGGAAATGAACGGCGCGTGAGCCGCCGCCGCCACGTTGGAGATTTTTTCCAACAGGGCCATATCCTGGGGATGCCGGCCAAATTCGAAATCGCCCAAAAGCATGCTGTACGGATAACCGCCGAAGGTGCCGTATTCTTCTTCGTACACCTTCTTGAACAGGTTGCTCTGGTCGAATTCGACCGCCTTTTCCAGGTCGTTGAGAAGTTCCTTCTTGGTGATGTTGAGAAGCCGGAGTTTCAACATGGTGCCGGTTTCGGTGTTCATGACCAGGTAATGCAACCCACGCCAGGAGCCTTCCAGCTTCTGGAAATCCGGGTGGTGCATCACTTCGTTGAGCTGAGCCGAAATCAGTTCGTCGATGCGAGCGATCTGGGCATTGATCATGCCCGCCACATCGGGGCTGACCGCCATGCCTTCATCCAGGATCTGGGTGACGAATTCACCCACCAGGTCCCGGGCGTAGGGCATCTGGGAGTCGTCCCGGACCATGCCGCCATGCTGGACGATCTGGTCCAAAAGGTTCAGTTCGCCGTCTGCCATCCTTGTTCTCCTATCGTTCTCTGCTTCCGATGGAAGTGGTTACCGATCGGTTCCGTCCCCTTCAAGGGGACTACGGACCAGGATCATCCCTAGGCGTCGCCGCCGCCGTCACCGTTCCCCGAGCCGGCCAGGGTCTTGATCTCGCTCTGCTTGTCCGTGTTCTCGGCCACGTCTTTGAGCAGGGCGTCCAGTTCGTCGTTGCCGTCCAGCTTGGTCAAAAGGTCGCTCAGGCGCTGGCGGGCATCGTACAACTTGGCCAGGGGCTTGATCTGTCTGAGAACGGCTACGGGATCGAAATCATCGATGTGGTTGAACTTCAGTTCCACGTTGAACTTGCCGTCCCCGGTGAGCTTGTTGTCCACCTGAAACGCCAGGCGAGGTTTGGCCGAAACCAGGACGTCGTTGAAGTTGTCCCGGTCGATCTCCACGAACTTCCGATCCTTCAGTTTGGGCAGGGCTTCTTCGGGTTTGCCCGACAGGTCCGCCAAGAGGCCACCGACGAAGGGTAATTCCTTCATTTCGATGGCGCCGCCGATCTCCACATCGTAGGTGATCTGCACCCTTGGGGGGCGGACGCGATCCAGTTTGTGTTGCGTGCTCTCCGACATAGTCTCCTCCGTCAGTGGTTGGTTGACAAAATCGAACCGTTCCTATGGGGCCGAAACCTGTTTCATCCCTTCCCGCTCCATCCGGCGGTTCCAGGCGCCGACCACCAGGAACCTCCGGATCGGAATGAAACGCCGGCCCCTTTTATGATAACCGGGCCGGGAAACGGCAGTTCGCCTCCCGGCGATTCACGGCCCTCGCATCGAAAACGGACCCCTACACGGGGAACGAATCCGCCTTCGGAAAAACTACTCGAAAACAAAGCACATCATTGGCAGTCCCCAACTATCTTATTATCGACGATATGCCTCCATTTTTCAAATGGGTTACCCCGTATTTCTTAACGGATTTTCAACGGCCGATGAAAAAACCCCCTTTTTTTGGCCCAACAACGGTTCATCATTGGGTCAATGACCAATCGAAAAACAAGCCGGGGGGATCATCGGGGCTTCTCCTTTACCCCTCCATGAGGTATCCGTTCCCCGCCGCCGATTCCAAACCACTCCGCCTAGCGGTCCGATTTCCGAATGCCCAACAGAGTCAGAATCTGCCTTAAATCATCCTGGTTGTTCACTAATTCCTGTAACAGCTCGGTCAGGGTCAGCTGCCCCCACAAGACCGCGCGTTTCACCAGGTAGGGTGTGGGGCTGTGGGGTTCGTGAATCAAAAGATAATCGGCGGCTTCGGAAAGCATCCGGTACGCTTCGGAACGGTTCCGGATGGTCAAATACGCCGGTCGACCGCCGGCTTCGGAATCTTCTCCCAGGTCATCCACGTCTCCGTCGGCATTGTCCGCCCCTGGAGTGGTATCCACCTTTTTCTCGTTCAGAAACCGGACCACCAGCCGCCGGACTTCTTCCGAAATGCTCATCAGCCGGTCCAGGCTCGGCGCGTCCCGCCCGCCCTTCTGGTCCAGAAAGGCGTTCAAACCTTCCAGGTGGGTGCGGATATCCCTGAGTTGCTCGGCCTGGCGGGCGTAAAACCCCCGTGATGAAAACATCACGCTGCCCAAGTATATGGCCCGAGTGGGCCGGCCCGCGGCTTCGGCCTCTTCCAAAAGCCGGGGGTTCTTCATCGCTTGGGCGTCCAGTTCGTTCACCGCTTCCCAATCGGCGAAGGAATAGGCCTGGGAATCCTGAGCCTGAGGCATGGTGACGGGAACGAACTTAAGCCTGATGGCCAGCTTTTCATTCATCCAAACGAAGGGCGAAACCCGGTCTTCCAGATCATCTCCGGCCAATTGGGGATGGATATCCGGCCAGAACCGTTCGCACAGATGGATCATCAGAGCCAGCCCTTCCCGAAAGCCGGCGAACCCGTGGAGGTGCAAAAGAGCTTCGGTCATCCAGACCGCGATCTGGAGGTCTTTGGTCCGGGTTTCCAGAGCCTTGGCCGCGATCCGATATACGTTCTGCCAATCGGCCCGTTTGAGATTGCGTTCCCAAACTCCGGTGGGCAGGGTGGCGTCTTCCTCGTGCCGGGCTTCGCGCAGCGCGTCGTACGTGCCTTCGTATCGCAGAAAGTCACCGGAGGGCCGGTCCGGATCGATGGGCTTTAGCAACGGATCGAGATCCAGACGGAAGTCCGATCCCGGCCCCCGGCCCCCCGCGGCCCGGGCCGCGGTCTTTTCCGTCCCGGCCTCCGCCTGAAGAAATCCCTCTTCCCTTTGGTCCGTCATGTCCGCCTCCTGGGGCCTCGGATGCCCCGTTGGGCCAAGCGTTGCTCAGTTCCAGTCCGGCGCCTTCATCGGGAAGGCCGGAATGGTCAGGAAATCCTTTTTTTTGTCGGCGGTAAACGTGCCCACCCGGACGAACACGGTGGACAGGGTTTTGGCGTTGGATTTGTCTTCGGCCTGTTCGTTCCGGACATGAACCGGAAGCTTCAAGGTATGGGGCTTGGGATCGGACATGCCCCGGAAATCCGCCGGACTGGCGGCGTAGGTCCGAAGCAGGCGGATCATGGCCCAACTGTTTTCGAAATCATAGGTCACGGTTTTCTGTTCCACGTCGATGTGGGCGTCTTCACCGGCATCCACGGGATAGTAGGGCGAATCCTTGGCCCAGCGGAGCACCAGGGAGACGGGCTGGCCGTACATCCAGCGCCCCATCTTTTTGGGCGTGGTGGCCTTGAATTCCTGATCCCCCACATACAGTTTCCATTCGATGATCCGGTTGCCCCCCCGCTCCCGTTCCCGGTTCACCCGGAAATCGCATTCGAAATCGATGGCGGGGTATTCCAGCTTGCCTTCTTCGTCCGTTTTTTTGGCTTCGTCCTTCTTTTCCCCTTCACCGCCGGCCGCCGGCTCTTCGGGCGAGGCCGGATTCTTGGCCGGTTCCTTGACCGGGTCTTCAAGATACGCGGCGAACAGAGGCCGGACTTGCAACATCTGGTCCAGGAACAAACCGGCGTCCCGGCCATACAGATCGCCGGCTTCGCGGCTTTTCAGCACTTCAATGGCCCCGGCCGCGTTCCGATCGAACACCCGGTAGAATTCGCGCACGTCCCGGGGGTCCGCTTCGGGGTAAGCCCGCCGTTCGTCCACGGGGCTGAAGGGGAACCGACCGGCCAAGCGGTTGTTGAAGAATTCCTGCATCACGTTGTATTCGCGTTGCAGGCGGCCCGTGGCCAGACGGACGCACTGACGGTAGATCTGATCCCTCAACTCGTTCCGCCTCAGGAGGAAAAAGTCCCCGGACGGCCGCCGCATTTCAGGCGTGTTGAGTCGTTTGTAGTAATTTTCCAGGGTGATCTGGTCCATCTCCTTGGCCACGAATTTTTCCAGGATGGAGATGGAATTATCCGGCTGCTTGTTTCCGTACTTATCGAACTGGACCAGAATCCGTTCCCATTTATAATAGGAGCGGTTCTCCTTGCGGTTCTGGAGCACCGGATTCTGAACAAGGAACCGGATCAGCGGCCGGGCGAATTCGTCGGCCAACTGCCGGACCCGCTCCCGTTGGAAGTCCAGGTAATTCTTAAGATCATCCGGGTCCACGGCGTCGAAGGCGGCCATGGCCAGACCGGGCTGACCGTCCCACCAGTTAAAATCGCCGCCCCAGGGTTGGTACAGGTCATCCTCGCCCATGAACGAATCCACCTGATTCAGGAGCGAAATCACTTGCCAGTTGATCAGGCCGGAAAGGGTTTGGTACGAACTGACCAGGTCCAGCCGGTCAAACAAACCCATCATGTGGGTCAGCATGGGTTCGGCGTCCTGGAAGTTGCGGATTTCGGCCAGAACTTCAGTTTTTCTCAGCCGGTCCGCGTCCCGGGGAACACTCGATTCGGGCCGGGAGGCCTGGCCGATAAGATGGATGACGTTCTTGTCCAGGTTGTGCCGGGCCACGTTGATGATGATGTTCTGAATACCCTTGGGGAACTTCTTGATGCCCATGAGGCGGAAATCCTCATAGCTGTCGAAGATGCCCGTGGCCTTGGACAGGAAATCGATGTCCCACCGGAACCGGGAGATGGGGGGAACGCTGATTTCAGCGATCATGTCCGGCGGAACGGCCATGAAGGGTTTGAGCATCAGGTCTTCCAGGCCGTCCCGCAGGGCCAGCAGGTCGCCGGCCACGGCCACTCGGGATTCACCCTTTTTCCTGAACAGCAAGGGACCGGTCAGATCCGTGCGCCGGTTCAACAGGTCTTCCTTGAATTTGGGGAAGAGCACCTCGCCCTGCTTTTTGATCCGGTTGGCGAATTCGGGCCCCAAGACCTTCAGCCGGCCGGCGGTATCCACCATATGGTCGAAATCCTTGCCCAGGTCCAAGGTCCAATGGGACAGCGAAGCCATGTCGCTCTTGGCCAGGGCGTTTTCCAGATCGTTGATGTTGGCCAGGATTTCGCGAATCAGCTTGTTGTTTTCCGATGGGGTCCGTTCCCCCACGCCCAAGGCGTCCAATTGTTCGGCCAGGGCGTCCAGGTAGATGGCCACGGGGTTGCTGTCGAACAGGTGTTCGTTCAGCCGGTTGGCCAGCCGTTCCCCTCGGGCCACCGCGTCCCGCTGGTAATTGCGGGGTTCGATGGTGGCGGTGGACACGCGGGCCAGAGCTTCCCGGTAGTAGACCGCGTTATCGTAAAAGTCCTTGGGCAGGTCCACGTCGAACAGGTATTTGACGAGCTGTCCCAAGTGGTTCAGGTCGCCGGCGCCGGCGGTGGAAAACCCGTTGTACAGGGTGATGTTGCCTTCCAAAGCCGCCAGTTCCGCGATGAACGACCGTAAATCGCGGTATTCTTCCGTTTCTCCTAACAGGATGGTCCGAGGCCGCCCCTTCCGGCTTTCGGCCACTTCACCCGTGGCCGGTCCCCGGGAAAGCTCCTGGGCGCGGTGCTGGAGTTCCAGGAACATGGTCCGCAAAATGAATTCGCGGTACGCCACCGTCAGCGACCCCACGATATCCTCGTGAAGCCGGTTGGGCCACGACGAGGGCACGAAAATGGACCGTAAATCACCGGTCCGGATTTTCGTCATACCGCCCAACAGGTTGATGGTGGATTCCCCGTACGTGGTCCGGTCAAACTCCCTGGCCGTGCGCATGGCCCGGATTTCGCCCATATCCTTCTGAATGGACTGGAACACGGGCAATAGGGAACGGTGCCCCGCCCGAAGGTTGGAATCAGCGTTCCAAAGGCCCAACGCGCCGATCAGGAAAATGACGGCGGCGGCGATCTGCGTGAACATGACGGCCCGATTACGGCTCCGGACGTACCGGGCCACCGGCCGCGAAAGACCGAATTCGGGAAAAACCTTCTTTTCAAACAGGTCTTTGACGAAGAGCAGGCGGCCCGGGCCTTCCCGGCTTTCCTTTTCGTCGCCGCTGTCGCCGCAGAAAAAAAGCCCCCGGAACATGAAGGGTTCGTGGTACACGCTGTCCTTGAACAGGCGGTCCAGAT
>JAGVGV010000178.1 GCA_020056895.1 Deltaproteobacteria bacterium | reverse complement strand
CAGATGGAAGCCCTGCCGGCCAAGCAGTGGCAGGTGGGCGGCACCGGCGTGGGCGGTCAGCTCATCGGCGGCATGCGGTACAAAATCTACAACCTGGCGCCCGTGGTGGATGAAGGCGAAGTGAACACCTTCTGGGTCCGGAAGGACAGCCCTATTTTGAAGGTCAAGGGATTCAATCCCGAATACCCGGAACTGTACGGTTCGCCCGAAACGGTCAAGGGCGCCACCATCCTGTTCACCTCCCAGACCACCGTTCATTACATCATCGGCAAATGGCTCAACGCCCTGGGCCTGAAGGAAAGCGACGTGAAGCTGACCAACATGGACCAAAGCTCCATTCCGCCGGCCATTGAAAAAGGCATCGGCGACGTGGCCTCGGTCTGGGCCCCATTCAACTTCACCCTGGAAGGCCTGGGGTTGGTGAAAGCCGGGTCCACCCGCTCGTCCAAGGCCTTCACCGCCACCACCCTGGTGGGCGACAAAGAATGGTGCGACGCCAATCCCGAACTGGCCGCCAAATTCCTGCGCGTGTATTTCCGGGCCTCCAAGGCCATCAACGAAGCCAAGGGCTCCGATAAGATGGTGGCCTTATACAAGGATTTCCTGAACGATTTCTGCGGCATGAAATCCCAGGCCAAGGAAGCGGCCCAGGACCTGGCCATTCACCCGCGTTGGAGCCTCGAGGAAGCCTTGAAGCTGTCCACGCCCGAAGGGTCCAATCCGTCGGCTATGACCGCCTGGCTGAACAATTCCGTGGACTTCTTCGCCAGCATCGGCCGTTTTTCGGCGGACGAAGCGGCCAAGTTCAAGAAGGCCGACATCGCCACCGACAAGTTCCTCAAGCTGGCCGCGGCCAAACCTCTGGGGGATGCCGCCCTCAAATAGGGCGTAACCATGATTCGTTGGACGGGGGGCCTCCTCCCCCGTCCTTCGGCCCTTCCAGTAAAAGGACCGGATCGACCATGACGGACGAACAGAAATTCAGCGTAACGTACGAACGGCAAGGGAACGACGGCCACCGGGTGGGCCTGGGGCTGGCCGCTCTTTCCGACCTAAAAGTCGACTACACCGGGATTCCCCAGGAACAAAGGGGCGGCACGGCCACCCGGCTGCTTCTGGCTTCGGCCCTGTACTGTTTCGCCTCCACTTTTGCTTCGGCCCTGAAGGCGCGAGGCGCTGATATCCTCGGTCTGACCGGCCGGGCATCGTGCGAAAAGGGACGGGATTCGGCGTATCGCACCAAAATCCTGTCGATGCGCATCGAACTGTATGTGGCCATTGACGACAAGGACGCCGCCGTCCTGGAAAAAGCAAAGCTCCTTATGGAAAAAGGCTGCCTGGTCACCTATTCGCTGGAAGACGCCATCGAGATCGAACACGAGATCCGGCGGGTGAACCCGGCCTGAGTTTCCGGCCCGGGTCCGTATGATCCATCCTTTTGTCCTTGTTCATCCGCACTCCAGATTTTTTGAAAAGTCAGGGCGCACCCTGCCCGACCCGTTTGACGTCCAATGGGTATCAGTGGAAAGCCAAGGTCTTTTGAGGTATAAGGTGGGTGACCGGGGGTCCTTCCCGGCCGGAGCGAACCATGGCCGACCGCTGGATCATCCATCTGGATATGGACGCCTTTTACGCCTCGGTGGAAGTGCTGGACAACCCCGATCTAAAAGGCCGGCCCGTCATCGTGGGCGGGACCAAGGAACGGGGCGTGGTGTCGGCGGCCAGCTACGAAGCCAGGAGTTTCGGCGTTCATTCGGCCCTGCCCATCGCCACCGCCCGGCGGCTTTGCCCTCACGGCGTGTACCTGCCGGTCCGGATGGAACGGTACAAAGCCGTATCGGACCGTATTTTTGAAATATTCCGCCGATATACTCCCCTGGTTGAACCCCTTTCCCTGGACGAAGCCTTTCTGGACGTCACCGGTTCCATCCGGCTCTTCGGTTCTCCCCCCCAAATAGCTCAAACGATTCGGGAACGAGTCCGGGCCGAGATCGGGCTGACGGTTTCGGCCGGAGTGGCGCCATCGAAACTGGTGGCCAAGATCGCTTCGGACGTGAATAAGCCCGACGGGTTGACCGTGGTTCCCAAGGATGGATCGGCCGCTTTTCTAGCCGCCTTGCCCATCGGCCGGCTGTGGGGGGTGGGGCGAGTGAGCCGCCGGAAGCTGGAACTGATGGGGATTGTCACCATCGGCGACCTGGCGGCCCTTCCTTTGAGTTTTCTGGAAAAAACCTTCGGCCGATCCGGTTTGGAACTGGGCCGGCTGGCCCGGGGCGAGGATGACCGGGGCGTCGAGCCCGATCGGGAGGTCAAATCCATTGGCGCCGAAGAAACCATGGCCCGGGATCTGATCCGGATGGCGGACGTTAAAAAGGAACTGCTTTGGCTGGCCACCCGAGTCACCCGGCGGCTTAGAAGGAACGGCTTTCTGGGCCGAACCGTGACTCTGAAGGTGAAGTACCAGGATTTCCAGCAGATCACGAGGTCCGAAACCCTGTCGCGGCCCACGGATGAAGCCCGGACGGTATACGAAACGGTGTTGGACCTTTTGGAAAAAACTTCGGCGGGTCATCGGCCGATCCGGCTTTTGGGTATTTCCCTGTCCGGACTGGGGGGACGGGATGAATCCGGCCAGGCCTTTCTGTTCGACGATCTGGAACAAAAGGACAAAGCCCGGCGCTTGGACATGGCCCTGGACCGCATCACGGGTAAGTACGGGTCCCGATCCGTGTTGCCGGCCAGCCTTTTCGAAGAAACCGATCCCCACGCGCCCAAACGCCGGTGACCTCCGGGCGGCCTAAGGGTTAGCGGCAGTGCCGTTCCAGGGCCTGGAGCAGCCTTTGGGCTTCCTGTAATTTGGGGTTCAGGGACAAGGCCTTGCGGGCGAACGCCCCGCTTTTTTCCGCGTCCCCTTTTTCGTAGCAGGCTCGGGCCACGTTGAAATAAAGGTTTTCGTCATCCGGGGCCAGGGACAGGGCTTTCATGTAGTATTCGATGGATTGGTCGTACAGCTTCATGCGCCGGAGTTCGATGCCCAGTTCGTTGAAAATGTGTTTGTTTTCCGGTTCGAACACGGCGTCGATCTTGGCCAGTTTCTTGAACGTGGATTCGGCTTTTTCGATCTCGCCCGTGGCCAGATACACTTTGCCCACGCCAAAATTGGCCCGCACGTTGTCTTCATCCAGCCTCAGAACCTTGTTGTATTCGAATTCGGCGCTGTTGTATTCCCTGCGGTTGTAATGGGCTTCGGCCTGGGCGATGAATTTATCGGCCTTGACCTGTTCCGGCGAT
>JAGVGV010000095.1 GCA_020056895.1 Deltaproteobacteria bacterium | reverse complement strand
GCGATGGGGATATAGGCGTCCTGTTCCGCCGCAACCAAGAGGACCGGAGCGGCGACCATGGGGGCGGACAGGATAGGCCGGAAGCGGGGGATTTCCAAAAGCACTCGGGCGGCGCATTCGTTCCGCCACCGGGACCCCTGGGGAACCAAGGCCAGGTATCCATCCAGGGCGTCTTCCTTGTTCAACAACGCGAATTGGCCGGGCTTGGCGACCACGGGTACGTAATGAGGCGTCCGGTCCAGAATCTGGCGGACCAGGTCCCGAAGCCCATGACCCACGGCTTGGAGCAAATAGGGGAGGTTCTGGCCCTTGAGGGACGCCCGGCCGTCCACGAAGGGGACCTGGGCGACCACCGCCTTGACCCGGCCGTTCCGGGCCGCCGCCGCGATTACGTGGCCGCCGCTGAAGGATGTGCCCCAAAGGCCCACCCGGCGATCGTCCACTTCGGCCCGCGTTCGGATGAAGGCCAGGGCCGCATCCCAATCCTGGCCGTGCCGTCGGGGGCTGACCCAATGCCGGGGCAGACCGTCGCTGTCGCCGAAGCCCCGATAATCGAACACAAAGGCCGCCAGCCCGGCCGATACGAACCGCCGGGCGAACACATCCAACCCCAGGTCCCGGGTGGCTCCCAGACCATGAGCCATCACCACCACCGGCGGCCGAACCACTCCCTTGGGCCGAAACAACCATCCGGCCAGCCGCGTTCCCCGGCTGGCGAAATCCAGATCCATCCGATCGCGTTCCATGATTATCTCCAGGCGGCCAAGGGCTTCCCTTGGGGAAAACCAGCCGCCGAACTCTCTATATTCTTGGTATGTTTCATCCGTTCCGGCAGGGTGGCATACCGGGTCCCATGAGGGAGGTTTATCACAACACTTTGGTTACGACCAGAGTCAGATCGTCCCGGTGCTGGCCCGTTCCCCGGTACGCGTCCAATTCTTCGAAGACCGCCGCCACGATCTCCCGGGCGCTCCGGTTTCGATGAACCCGGATGGCCTGCCTTAGGTTTTCCAGGCCGTATGCTTCACCCTGGGCATTGGGCGCTTCCCACACTCCGTCCGTGGCCAGGACCAGAATGGAACCGGCGGCCAGAACACCCGCTTGAGGCGGAAACGGAAAATCCCGGACCACCCCCAGCGCCGGTCCCCGGCCTTCCAGACGGGAAAAGTCGTCCCGGTCGGGGTTGTACACCAGGGCGGGCGCGTGGCCCGCGTTCACCCACCGTACGGCCGGTCCGGTCCGGTCGATTTCCAGGTAAAAAAGGGTCATAAACTGGCCGGTTTCCTTCGCGTCGTCGTATACCTGACGGCCCAGGCCCCGGAACACCTGGGCCAGATCGTCCGAATCGAACAAACCGTGCCTAAGGGTGGCTCGGGCTGAAACCATGAGCAGGGCCGCCGGCAGGCCGTGGCCGGAAACATCGCCGATCACCAAACCCAGCCGCCGGTCGCCTTCCGTACCCAGGTGCAGATAATCGAAATAATCTCCGCCCGTGGGGTCCCGGTACAGGGATTGGCCGAACACATCCAGGCCGGGCGTCACGGGCGGCGTACGGGGCAAAAGGCCCTGCTGGATTTCCCGGGCCGCCCGCATGCTTTCCTTCAGCGCGTCCCTTTCCTTCAGGCCGTCGGTCATTTCGTTGATCACATCGGCGGTGTAACCGATTTCATCGTTGGACGTGACCAAAGCTCGGGTGTCGAAATCCCCTTCCCGAATCCGCTGAAGCACGCGCACCACCGCGCCCAAAGATACGCTGAAATGGTGGCCGACGAAGAACGCCAGCACGAGCCCCATGCTCAGGGCGGCAAGGGACAAAAAGAGCACCCCCCTTTTCAAAAGCACCAGCTCTTCGGCCGGGGAAAGGCCCAACCGCCCGGATTCGATATAAATCTGTAAAAAAGACCAGAGCGGGATCACGTTGGCGGCTAAAAAGAGTCCCATCAACCGCATGGTGATGGTGAGCCGGAAAACCCCCGGCACCTTCGACGATCCGCCTTCGGGAAAAAAGTGCGGCCCCAGGTGGGCGTTGACGGCATGGTCCAGAACGAAAAACACCACTACGGCCGTCACCAAACCGGTGATCAGATTGACCATGACCCCGTGGAGAATCATGGGCCAGGGCTCCCCCGTGAATCCCAGGAACAGGGCGTACCCCAAGGCACTGACCACCCAGCCGCCGAGGTCGATCAGGGCCACCAAAACGGGTTCGTTGAGCAGCCTTCTTCGGGCCAGGTCCAGGAGGGCGGGTGATGGGTCCCCGTTTCGAGCCATTTCCTTCAGGGATCGCCGGATGGGTCGTTCATACCCGTATAGGAAGACGCCGATGAGCAGGATGGTCAAAGGGGTGAGGATACGTTCGACATCCTGGAGCATCCGGGCGACCGGACCCGAGGGCGAGGGACCGATGTGAAAGACCACCACCCAGGCGGACAATCCTCCGAAAAAATTGATTAAAAGATTCGTGCCCGAAATCAGGTTCCGAAGGAGCCAGCCTATGAACCCCTTTAACGGGACCCGCTCGCCATGATGGGGCCGAAGGGCTTGGCCCAATGCTTTTAACCAGGAAAGAAGCACGGATGGTTCCGTCTAGTCCCGAGGCGTGGCGGGGCCGTCTTTCAGTTTCCGCCAAAGCGTGGTCACGCCAATGCCCAAAATGGCCGCCGCTTCCTTTTTCCGGCCGCCGGTGAACTCCAGAACCCGTTGGATGTATCGGCTGGACAGTTCGTCATGGGAGGGCAGATCCGCGGCCAGATCGGCCAGAAGGTCCTTGGCCCCCCGCATCCGGGCCAAAGGCAGGTGATCGGGTTCGATCCGGACATCGGGCGCCAGCACCACGGCGTATTCGATCCAGTTTTCCAGTTCGCGAACGTTGCCGGGCCAGGAATAGGCCTCCAGTTTGCGGACCGCCGCCGGGGAAAAACCGGGATGGCCGGGGCGGAACCGGCCCAGAAAGTGGCGAGCCAGGGGGAGGATGTCCTCCCGGCGCTCACGAAGCGGGGTCATGGTCAGGGGAAACACGGCCAGACGATAGTACAAGTCTTCGCGGAACCGGCCCATTACCGCCATGTCCCTCAGGTCCTGGTTGGTGGCCGCCACGATGCGGGCGTGGACCGGCAGGTCCCGAACTCCGCCCACGGGCCGGACCTCCTTTTCCTGCAAAGCCCGCAACAGTTTGGCCTGAAGGGTCAAGGGCAGTTCGCCCACTTCATCCAGGAACAACGTGCCTCGGCCGGCTTCCACGAACAGGCCTTTCTTGTCCGCGTCGGCCCCGGTAAAGGCTCCCTTCTTGTGGCCGAAGAGTTCGGATTCCAACAGGTTTTCCGGCAAGGCGGCGCAGTTGATGGCCAGAAAGGGTTCGGCTTCGCGGCCCGAACGCCGGTGGAGAAACCGGGCCATGACTTCCTTGCCCGTTCCGCTTTCGCCCAGGATCAGCACGGTGGACCCGGTGGGCGCCACCTTGTCAGCCAGAAGAAGCGTCCGGGCCATGGATTCGCTCCGGTGGATCACGCCGGTTTCGTCCAAACGGTCCAAGGGATTGGCTTCGTCCTGAAGGTCCTGGTATTGGGCGGTGATTTCCCGCTGAGCCCGTTCGATCTGTTCCCGGGTTTGGGACCATTCCTCTTCCAGAAAGGTGACGGCGAAATACTCCTTCACTTCCGGAAGGTCGGTTCCCCACTGTTCCACCGGCCGGCCTTCGAACCGGCAGACCGGTTCCCCCGCGGCCTGGCACGATGTTTCCCGCACCAGAATTTCCGCCCCAAAAACCACTGAAGCGTAGCCGGAAAGAATCCCGGCCAGTATCCGGCACCGGCGATCGGGCCAGAGGCCGGTTTCGGCCAAGGTCAGCAGCGCTTCGAAGGAATCCCGCCAAAACCCCGAAAAATGAACCGTCCCGTCGGCGGCATCAACGTCCAGCCCGGTAAGCTGCTGGTCGGCCATCCCGGCCAGCTTCAACACGGTCCCGCTGGTTTTAAACCATTCCAGGGCCGAATCGAACCGGTACAGTTCGCCCAGGCCGTTCGCCTGGGACAGGCCCCATTCGTACCCGAACCGGGTGAAGACAATCGAGGCTTTGCGGGGGCCGAGCACCCGGATCAGGTCTTTTTGCAGCCGGGCCAGGGTGGGCAGGCCCAGGCCCATGATCCGGGAAGACCCCAAAAAGGGAAAGCCGCTTTTGGAGTCCAG
>JAGVGV010000719.1 GCA_020056895.1 Deltaproteobacteria bacterium | reverse complement strand
TCATAAACGTTTTCCGGGATCACGGTCATTCTCAACGTCAAGTACAGGGGGCTCCGTTCCTTGGCCCTGCGGTCGGCCAGCCGCCGGATGTTGGCCATCACCTTATCGAACCGGGACCCCCGATTCACGGTTTCGTGGGTAAGGGCTCTGGCCCCGTTCAGCGAGATCCGGCATTCGTTTTCCCGGGCCAGCAACAGGTCTTCCCAGGCGGGTCCCAAAGCCAGGCCATTGGTGATAAGGGTCAGGGGGCCGCTGGTTCGGTCGATCACATACCGGGCGATCTTCAAGGCGGCCGGGATCACCGTGGGTTCCCCGCCCTGAAGGATCACCCGGGGCGAGGACCGGCCGTCGAAGGCTCCGGCCAGCCGGTCGGCGTCCAGACTCTGATGGGACCGGTGTTCCTGCCGGCACATCAGGCATTTCAGGTTGCAGCGAGTGGAAACATTGAGATGGATTTCCTTCAGCCGGGGAACGGCCTCCACCTCATACGGAGCCGACCCCGCCCGGTGGTACTGGCGGCTGGGAGCCCGAGTACACCGGCTGAAACAGGCCAGGGTTCCGTTTTGGGCTTCGCGGCGGACCTGGTCCGCTTCGGGGCCATCCAGAATATCGGCCAGATCGTTTTGGTACAGGTTGCCGATCCGGTACGGTTTTTTATGGCAACAGGGATAAACCTCGCCGTCGGGTTCGATATACAGGGTGTTCCAGGGATAATGGCAGACGGTCAGCGGCATGGGTGGTTCCGTTCTCGGGCCGAAGGTCAGTGGTGACCGCCGGCGGCTCGGAGCACCAAAGCCGCTTCGGCGTTCCCTTCCCGAATGGCCGTGGTCAGCGGTGTTTCGCTCCAACGATCCCGGGCGTTGGGGTCCGCCCCGGCTTGAATCAGGCTCCGAATCCCATCGGCCAACACGTCGCCCCGGTGGACATAATCCCCCCTGGCCGCCCAATGAAGCGGCGCCCTCCGGTCGTTGTCCCTGGCCCGAACGTACGCGCCCCGTTCAATCAGCAACGCTAATACGTCCTGGCGCCCCCGGCCGGCCGCGTGGTGAAGGGGCGTGGCGCCCAAGGAATCCCGGTCCCCGGGGTTGGCCCCCTGATCCAGCAGCAAGGCCGCCAGGTCCGCCCGGCCGCTCCAGGCCGCCCAATGAAGGGCCCGAAAACCCGTGATCCCCAGCTTCGGGTCCTGATAGTTCACCCGGTCCTCCACCTGAACCGAATCCGGCTCCCGGCCGATGATCTCCCGAACCAGTTCCAGATTCCCCCGCCGGGCCGCGGTCAATACCGGATGGGTGGCCAGCGGTTGTTCCCGAAAAATGTTCCGTCCCTTCAGGCGCCGTTCCAATAGTTGAACCACTTCCCGCTGATTCCGTTCCCGGGCCATGTCCAGCGGAGTTCGCCCCTCATGGTCGCCGATCACCGGATCCGCTCCGTGGATCAACAATATCTCCACCACCAGCATCCGGCCTCGCCGGGCGGCGTCGTGAAGAGGCGTGGTCCCGTATTGGTCGTTCCGGGCGTTCACTTCCGCGCCCCGGTCCACGAGATACTGGACGATTTTTTCATGGCCCCGCCAGGCCGCCCAATGAAGAGGCGTGCTGCCGTGCCGGTCCCGGGCGGCCAGGGCTTCGGGATCGGCCTCGATAATGCGCCGGACATCGGCCGTATCCTGGATCCGGACCGCCTTGAACAGGGCTTCGTTTTCGGCCCGGGCCAAACCGAGGGGCATCATCCCCCAAAGGATCACCGCCCAGAACAATCCTCGCCGGACCGCCTGGAACCACGAGGTTGTCCTGATCGTAAAAAAAACTGGCCTCATATACGCATCCCCCGGCCCTTAGCTTAACAGCCCCGCCCCTTGGCCGGCAAGCCCCCCGGCCTGGGGGGGCCGAGTACGGAGCCCGTCGGTTCCTTGTCATCCGGGAAGCGAATGGGGTAAAGTGCCTTGAACGGGGAGTTCACCCGGGTGGAGGAACGATCCATGCCCCCAAGGCGGTTTCTGGCGTTCGGTCTTTTTTTCGTTTGGACCCTTTCCTGGGGATCGGGCCTATCGCCCGCTTTCGCCCAAGGGACGGACCCGGTTCTGGAGCGAGTGGTCATCGATCCCGGCCACGGCGGAACGGATTCGGGGATCACCGGCCCGGGCGGGCGGACCGAAGCCATGACCGCGTGGGCTTTGGCCAAGGCCGTTCAGCTTGCCTTGGAACGGGAATTGAATCTTGGAGTCACCCTAACCCGGACCGAAGACGAAAACCCCCTGCCTTCGGCCCGGACCGGAACGGCCAACGGAGTTCGGGCGGACTTGTTCCTGTCGATTCACGCCGGCGGCCTGGGATCGGTCAGCCGAGCCGGATTCGGTCTTTTCTATTACGACCGGCCCGCGCCCAAATCCCAAAATCAGGAAGGCGGCGGAGACGAACCCAAAACCGATACGGGCCGGGAATGGCCTTGGGTTCAAATGCCCCACCAACCCGCCTCGCGCCGCCTGGCTCTGGACCTGGACCGCGCCTTTCAGGACGTGCTCCGGATCAAGGGCGCTCAACCCCAGGGCCTGCCTTTGGCCGTGCTGGCGGGCGCGGACATGCCGGCGGTGCTCATCGAGATCGGCAATCTGACCGATCCGGAATCCGAACGCAGGCTGGCTCTGCCGGGGTACCAGGAAACCGTAGCCCGAGCCTTTTCGCTGGCGCTCAAATCCTGGAAATCCCGGCTGGATGATTCCGTGAACCCGTAAGGGAATCCTTTGATCCCGCCCACCAGCGCATACTCAGGAATAGGGAAGCACATGCCCCGGATTCCGGGGAGAGGGGAAGGAATTCTCAAGCAACTGGATGAATTCCAATAATAAATGATGAAGACGCCCGTTGATCCACTGAAAAAGAAAAGCGCCCACGGCGGGTCTTATTCTTTCCCCTCGCCCCCTTGGGGGAGAGGGCGGGGTGAGGGGGTTCTTCAAAACGCGTGAGCTGAAACCAGAACACACCTTCCAGCCAAGCAACGTCGGTTTACTACCAGAAATAAAACGGCCGCGCCGTCACTTGACACTAGGTATTCCGGATTCTGGTTCCTGGGGCTGGAGCTTGGGAACCAGCGATATTAACTTATTTTACTTGATATTGAAAATAATGAAGTCAATCGATGAATTTAGGTTTCCAGTTAACGCATATGACTAACAACGCCCCCCTTGTTTTCGTTTTCCCGTCCCTCCCCCTTTGACGAAACCGGCCCGCCCCCTTTACAATGGAAATCAACACTGAAATCAGGGTCGGCCCGGTTCTCCGCCGGCGGTCCATACGACGATGCGCTTTGTTTCCATCTTTTCGTTCCTCAAGGAGCCCTCATGTCCTTTTTCGACCGTTTCCGCCAGGTTTCCGAAGCCCCCACCCGGCCCCCCAAGGAAGACCGGATCAAACGGTTCGATGTGGCCGACTTGTACGAAGGCCCCGCCGCCGCGCCGGCTCCGGCCGAAGAAACCAAGGGGGCGCTCGACGAAAAACTACGGCAGGCCTATTTCTGGGTCGCCAACCACGCCATCATCAGCCCCTTTTACGACATCGAATACAACGACGGGCCGCCGCAGGCCTTCACTTTCGGCGACAACAAGGTGACCGTTACCCTGCCTTCGGACCAAAGCTATTCCAGCTATGTCCTGCTGCCCCTCTTGAATTTGGCCGTCCGCCGGAGGTGTTTACTGGTAGGGGGGCCGGGCCGAGGCAAAACCGCCATTGCCATGCTCATGGGCATATTGGCCGGGTATCCCTTGCGGGAGATCAAGCGGGCCATCCAGCACGGCCAACCCCAGATGACCATTGCCGACCTGTTGGGCAACCCCCTCCCATCCACCCTCGTGGCCGCCAAAACCATGGCCGACGTTCAGATCGCCTGGCGGCAGTGGCTCGGCATGGGCATCAAGATCATCGACGAATACAACCGCATCCCCACCCGCACCCAGTCGGCCCTCTTGACCGTGATGGCCGACAATTACGCCGAAATCTACGACCAAATCTACGAATGCCCGCCCGCCGCCTGGTACCTCACCGCCAACGACGATCTGGGCGGGGGAACCTACCAGGTAATCGAGGCTCTGAGAGACCGGATCGACGTGATGGTGAAAGCCCTCCATTTCAACACCCGGTTCCTCAACGAACTGCTGCTCCGCATCGAGGATGGGATCCGGCCCGAAGAGATCGTCCCGCCTCAGCTTATTTTCACCACCGGTGAACTGGACCGGCTGGAAAAGGAAATCCTGGCCGTCACCCTGCCTGCTCCCCTCCGGCGCCGGCTGGAATTTTTCGCCAGCCATTTCGAATTCTTCGAACCCGCCGCCCGCCAGATCGAATACATGACCAAAGATACGGCCAAGCTGGCCGGCGCGGACATATCGAACCTGTTCACCCAGGAAACCGGCAAGGACAAGGTGGCCGACATCGGCGGGCAGACGCAGAATGGCCTGTCCGTCCGGGCCTTTTTGACCATTTTGACCTTCGTGAAAGCCATGGCCTATTTCCGGGGCCAGTCCCAGGTATCGTTCGACGACGTACGGAACCTTTTGCCCTTTGTTCTCCACGACAAATTGGTCCAGAACGGCGACAATCCCTTTTTCGATCAAAAGGACGCCCAGGGCTTCCGGACCGACCAGGTCAGTTGGATCCGGCATCTGTTCGATCTTTCGTGCAAGGAATACGAACGGCTGAACCTGGACAAGGACGACCCCGTGGCCGCCTTGATGGTCGAATTCGAACAGGGTTTGGAAGGCGTTTCCGAAAAGCAGGTCCGCCAGCGGCTGGTGGGCATCGAACGGATACTCGGCCAGTGGAGCAAGGCCCGGAAGCTTTACGGCCACATGTACGATGACATCCTGAAGCTGAAATACCTCCACCAGCGCTACACCAATTACCTGAAGTGGGTCCAATGGAAAAACTAGCCCCCGGCCCCCTGGCGGACGCCCTGAAGCGGGGCCGCGAACCGTACAACGCCCGCTTCGCCCAGGCCCGAAGGCTCAGCCGGAAGTTGAACCCCGAAGACCTGGCCTGGTGCCTGGCTCACCTTGCGGACCCCATCGCCCGGGCGGTGCACTCCGTGGATCCAGCCCGAGTGGATTCCGTGGTGGAAGCCTTGTACGACCTGGCGGTGGACCTGTTGGCCAAGGATGCTCTGGGGCCGGCCAGCCGGCATCCGGCCATCAATCGGGCCTGGGCCGAGCTGGGCCCCGCCGCCGCCCGGTTTCTGGTTCAGGAACCCCGCCTGGCGGCCGCCGCCCTGTCCAATGCCGCGTACCACCTGGCTCAGGAAACCGGAACCGGCCTGGACCGGTGGCTGGAGGATATGAAGCGGCTGGCTCCCCTTTGCCCGGATGCCGCCGCCTTTCTGGCCGTGGGTCAGGTGATCGCCTGGCGGGCCGGGTTGGCTCACTTTCGCGCGTCGGCCATTCAGGTCTGGCATCGGCTGCCCGAACCTCTGGGCCAAGCCGCCCTGGGCATCGATCCGGCCGCCTCGCCGCCCCCCCGGGAGGCTCTGATCCAGGCCCTGGCGGACCCCTGGCAGGACCCGGCCGGGGCCGGAAGCGCCCGGAAGTTCGAACTGGCCCTGGTGGCCCGAGTGGGCGGATTCCGGGGCTTTGGCGGACCCTTCATCAGCCCGCCCGAAGTCACCCAGACCGAAGGAACCATCCTGGCCTTCGACCGCGAATACTGCCATGCCCTGTACGCCGATGCGTTCGGCGCCGTGTTCAAGCGCCACGGATCGGACCTCCCTTCGCGGCTCGACCAGACTCCCGGCTTCAACCTGGAACCATCGGGCCGGGTTACCAAAGGGCATCTTTCCAAGGTTTTTCCGGAACTGGCCGGGTTCACCGCTTTCGCCGCCACGCCCACCACCCTGGCCGTCACCCTGCCCGCCAGCCATTACGTGTTTCTGGTGGCGGTCCGGCCGGAGCCGTCCCGGTGAGCGGCGAACCGGTCCCTTCGGCCTTTTTGGGCCTCCACGCCCAGTGGCGGACCGCCTGGGAAGACGCCCTGGCCGTTTGGAGCCGGTATACCAAGCTGGCCGAGCCTCGCTGGTGTTTTACCGAAAAGGACGAAAAAGCGGAAAAGCTGGCCGGGTCCTTCGCCATGATCCGGCTGGACGATCACGCCGTGGTCATCAGTCTGAGGCAGGTTCGGGAGCTGGGCCTGGAAAAATTCTCCAAGGAAATCCTGGCCCACGAAATCGGCCATCATGTGTACACTCCGGCGGACCTTCGGGACCACGCCCGGCTGTTGGCCCGGATCCGAGCCGGCCTCCCCACCGTGGAACCCATGGCCGGTCTGATCGGCAACCTGTACACCGACCTCCTCATTAACGACCGGCTCCAGCGGGGATCCGGGCTGGATATGGCCGGAGTATACAAAAAGCTGAAAACCCCCGCCGGAGACGAGCTCTGGACTCTGTACATGCGCATCTACGAGATTCTTTGGAGCCTTTCTCCCGGAACGCTGATTCCTCCCGCCAAGGACGAACGCCTGAACGGCGACGCCGGGTTGGGGGCCAGGGTCATCCGGGCGTACGCCAAGGACTGGCTCGACGGCGCCGGCCGGTTCGCCGCCCTGTGCCTGCCCTATTTGCTCAAGCAAAAGGAAAAAATGAAAACCTTGGTCTTCGGCGGATGGCTCGACACCCAGGACGCCGGCGTTTCGGGCGACGTACCCGACGGCCTGACCGAGATCGAGGACGGGGAGAGCGGCGGCGCCATCCATCCGGCCAACGACCCGGACCTGACCGGGCTTTTGGAGGAGCAAGACGGAGAATCCGGCCCCTCGGAAGGCGGCCGGGCCGAAATCGGCGGCCACAAGAACCAGTACCGCGATCCGGCCCAATACCGGGAACTCATGAAAAGCCTGGGCGTGAACCTGCCCGAAAAGGAGATCGTGGCCCGGTACTACCGGGAACGGGCTCTGCCCTATCTGATCCGCTTCCCCAGCCGGATCGTCCAGGAATCCGTGGACCCTCTGCCCGAATCCCTGGACGTGTGGGAACCCGGGTCGCCGCTTCAGGAAGTGGACTGGGTGGAAACCGTGGTCCGAAGCCCGCATGTAATCCCCGGCATCACCACGGTCAAACGAATCTACGGCACTACCGAAGGCGGGGCCCCGGAGCGGGAACCCGTGGACCTGTACTTAGGCGTGGATTGTTCCGGGTCCATGGGCAACCCGGCCCACGGTCTTTCCTACCCCGTGCTGGCCGGAACCATCATCGCCCTGTCCGCCCTCCGGGCCGGCGCCCGAGTCATGGTCTGTTTGTCCGGCGAACCCGGAGAATTCCACCAGACCGACGGCTTTATCCGGGACGAAAAGGAAATTTTGAGCGTGCTGACGGGGTACCTGGGCACGGGCTATTCCTTTGGCGTCCTCAGGCTGAAAGCCACCTTCCTGATGGCGGAAAAACCCAAGCGGCCGGTCCATATCCTCATCGTATCGGATTCGGACTGGTACCACATGCTGGGCGAAGTGAAGGGCGGCTGGGGCATCGCCAAGGAAGCATTAGGCATTGC
>JAGVGV010000553.1 GCA_020056895.1 Deltaproteobacteria bacterium | reverse complement strand
GCAGGTATCGAATACATTTTCAGTCTGCCCGGGGAAAGCATCAGCTCGGTCCAACGCGCCGCGGCCGACGCATACATCAGAATCATCACCACCAGGCACGAACAGGCGGCCGCTTTTATGGCCGAGGCGTATGCCCGTATGACCGGGAAGCCGGGCGTGGTTCTGGTGACATTCGGCCCGGGATTCACCAATACGATTTCATCCATGGTCAACGCTCGGCTTTCCAACGCCCCGGTGGTGTTGATCGCCGGGGCTCACGGCGCCAAATCTCCCGAGCGGCTGGGACTTCAGGACATGCGTCAGGCGCCCATCATCGAATCCATCGTCAAAAAATCTCTGGTCTGCCGCGGACCCGAAAGGATTCCTGAATACATCGACATGGCCGTGCGTTTCGCCGTGCAAGGGCGTCCCGGTCCGGTTTTTCTTGAACTTCCGATTGACGTGCTCAATGCCAAAGTTGAACAATCCCTGGCTGCCCGAACCGGAGCTGTAACAACATCCAGGCCCATCGACCCGGCCGACGCCAGAGCTCTGGTGGAAATGCTCAAGGCTTCCGAGCGACCCATCATCATGGCTGGAAGCGGAGCCTTCTATTCCAGGGCGGGCGAGGCGTTGACCCGTTTTATGGAACAGACCGGCGTCCCGGCCTTCACCCTCAAGATGGGACGGGGAATCATTCCGGATACTCATCCGCTCTGCTTCGGGTCCTCAATACCGACCATCCCCGGATGCGCGGGCACGGCTTTAACCCAGGCCGACCTGGTCATTCTGCTCGGCAACCGACTCTGTTTGCATACCGTTCATGGTTTCTTTTTCAACTCCGAGGCAAAGATTGTCCAGGTCGACATAGAGCCCGAGGAAATCGGCCGCAACAAGGTAATCGACCTGCCAATCTTCGGAGATGTAAAAGCCCTGCTTTCGGAATGCAGCCGCCTGATCGATGAAAAAGCCATTGGGAGCGTACTGAAGAGCCGGTTCAAGGGCTGGGTCGAGTTGTTACAAAAAACCCATTGGGAACAGAAACTGGCCGAGGCCAAGGAATACTCATTTGACGCCGTTCCAATTAATCCGGGCGTGCTGGCGCGGGAAGTGGATTCTTTCATGGATCGCGAAGACGACATAATCGTCGCTGACGGCGGTGACGCCCAGACATGGGTCATGACCACAAGAACCTGCCGCAACGAACTCAACGTGATCGATTCAGGCCTTTTTGGCTGCTTAGGCGTAGGGCTTCCTTACGGCTTGGCCGCCAAGCTTATCAATCCGAATCGGCGGGTTCTGGTTTACACCGGTGACGGTTCCATAGGTTTCAATTTCATGGAGTTCGAAACCTCACTACGAAAGGGCCTGCCCATCGTGGTTGTTATAGACAACAACAAGAAATGGGGAATGACCTCCAATAGTATGAAAATGAAGTTCAATGAATTTATCCCCGGCACGGTCGAGATCGGTGCGCCGCCGTATCACAAGGCCGTGGAGGCTTTGGGCGGCAAAGGATTCCTGGTGGAAAAGGCCTCCAATATCAAACCCGCGCTGGAAGAAGCGTTTTCGTCGGGAGTCGCCGCTTGCGTTAACGTGATGACCGACCCGGAAGTCATCGGGCCGGGTTCCAAGGCATTCGCCTTGATAGAAGCAATGGAACACCTGACCGAAGGGTAAGACAACGGTGGCGGACCGAACAGGAACTTTCCCTTCGGCCCGCTTTTACCGAAACCATGCCATCAGCCAACGCCGAGGTAGAAGGCAACCGCAAAATCCGGGTTCAGCCCCCCGGGCTCCACAGTCGGACCAAACGGGTCCCCACCATCGCCAGCGGCCAGAAAACGGCGGTCCCCCAGAACACCAGGGCCATCCGCGTTTGTTGGGGAAGGGTTTCGTGGCCGGAAAAATGGGTGTGCGCCGTGGCCGTCAGCGCCAGCAGCCACAGGCCGATCCCCACCCAGTCCACCAGGGTCCATGGCCAGCGAAGGGGCAGGATCAACCAATCCAGAAGCCATGAAACGCCCAGGGCGGCGCCTCCCAGAAAAACCAGCTTGACCAAACCGCCCATATGTTCCAGCCGCCGGCGGTCAAAGGCCGCCACCAGCCGGAACACCCATTGGTCCAAAGAAGACACTCCGCCCACCCGGGCCTTGGGGCCATGATTCCGGACCACCCGATCCAGAAACCCTCGCGACGCCCGATCCCAGGCTTCGAGCTTCAGACCAGCCAGGTCGTCCACCCATTCATCCGGGGCGATGTCCAGATCGGGCTCGGCCGCGGCCCGTTTGAGCCGGGCGTCCAGAAGGTTCACGCAGGCCATTTGAAGATCGGCATCCTGAATCCGGTCCAGATCCGCCAAGAGACCCTTGACGCCCTGAATGGTGTTGTATTCCTGGAGCGCCCACCACAAAAACAGGCGGAACCGGCTTGGGTCCGGGTGGAGCGTCAAGGCCCGGTTCAGGGCGGTTTCGTTTTCCGGCGTTCGGGCCTCCGCCAGGTGATTTAACAGGAGCACCGTGGCTTCGCGGTCTTCGCCCCAGGGAAGCTCCGCCAAGTACGTTCGGAGCATATTTGCCGCTTCGGCATCCGGCCGTTGGGCCATCAGCCCGATCAGGGACCCCAAGCCCTCCTCGGGCAAACCCCAATGAACGTATTGGAAGGTGGAAAGCGTTTTAAGGTGATCCGTATAGGATGAACCCTGTTCGCGGACCCGCGTGGACCGTTGGCGGATGATCCGGTCCAGGGCCAAAGTGACCGCCGGATCGGGATCGGTGTCCAGAACCCGCTTCAGCGCCGTGCCGGCTTTGTCCGGCGGCGGGCCGATCCGGTCCACCAAGGTAAGAATATGATCCCGGGACAACTTCCGGGACCACCGGTTGAAGGCGTGATACACCCGGGCCGGCTGAAAAAGGGCAAGGTCTACTTTTTCCAGCACCGGGCCCGGTCCCAATTCCTTGAGAAGAAGGTCCAAAAGCGGTCCTTGGAGCGCGAAAAAACGTTCCCTTTGTTCATAGGCGCATTGTTCCGGGAAGG
>JAGVGV010000176.1 GCA_020056895.1 Deltaproteobacteria bacterium | reverse complement strand
TCAGCCGTCCCTGGTCGTCTTTTTCATAGGTTCCCAAACGGGGCTGGGGGGTCTGGTCCGATACTCCGGCACGCTGGAAGGCCATATGATTGACGAACATGGTGTGCATGGACTGGATCATGATGAACAGGGGGTTGTGGGGGGCCAGGCGGTCGAGCTGGTCCGCGTTCAGGGCCTTGAGGTCCCGCAACAGGATGGGATCGTACCCGAAAGCGCATATCCATACGCCGGGGCGGGCCTGGTCGATGGCTTTTTTCAGGGTGTTCATCACGTCGGCGGCGGCTTGGTGGTGAAACGCCGAAAGGTCCACCCAGTCGTATAACAGAGCGCTGATCAGGGGATGGGAATGAGGTTCGATCAGCCCGGGCATCAGCGTCCGGCCGCAAAGGTCCACGTCCTGGGTTCGATTGTTCCGGAATGGGGCCATGTCCGCCGAGTCGCCCACGGCCAGAATCCGGCCGTCGGCCACGGCTATGGCCCGGACCAGGGGCCTTTTGGGGTCCATGGTGAGGATATCGCCGCCGTAAAAAACGGTTTGAGCGTGATTCATGATCGATACTCCATACCGGCCGGGTTAGAACTTCGGGCGGCCCCAGACCCGGAACACTTTCAAGAGCGCCACACAGACCAGGGCCGTAACCGCGTACACGCCCATCATGGCCATGAGCCCCAGGCTTTTGGGCGACGGCACGATACCCACCAGGAACAGAACATGGGTGGAGGTAAACAGGCAGACCAGGTTCATGAACCCGATTTCCAGGGCCACCGGAGTCTTGAATTCCGGGTCCACGATCCTGAGCAGCAACAGGCCCGTGGCCCCGGTGCCGGTGGCGTACCCGAACAAGGCCAGGGTCCGCTCGAATTCATAAGCCCCGGACCGGCGGCCGAAATATAGCAGCATCACCAGCGTAACCAGGGTGGCCGCCACGACGATCAGCGAGATGGGCACGATGTATTTCCACACCGTTTCCACCTTGATGGCCATCATGGTGGCCACGATCATGAAATCCACCGACGTGCCCGTAACCCGGCGCTGGATATTGTTGTCCAAAAGCCGGCCGGCCTTGACCCGGATCAGGACAAACCGGACCAAAATGGCCACGATCAATCCCCAAAAAAAGATGAACCCGAAGGTCAACTGGGCGAAAGGGCCGGAAAACACATGGTTTTTCAAAAAGGAACAAAAAAGGTAGCCGAGGCCGTACGTGAACCCCATCAACCCCACGTGGAAGGCCACGGTATCGATGTTGGCGCCGTGGGTGGTCTGGCGGCCGGCGGAAAGGTTCTGATCCGCGCTCATGATGCCGGAAAGGAAATCCTGGGGAAGCCGCGTGGGGGCGTTGGTCGCGTATCCTTTGCGGATCCCCCAGTTGGCCAGGGGCACGCCCACCAACGCGGCCACGAAAAAGCCCACTGCCGCGAAAGTCAGGCCCACGGACATGGCGTCCTGAATCTGGAACGACTTTTCCCAAACTCCGCCAATCGCCAGGGCTTGCCCGGGACCTTGGGCGAATCCCTGACCCACCAGAAACCCCAAACCGGGGTACATCGATCCGCTGGTTCCCATCACGATCCCGGCTCCTAAAAGGGACTGGATGCACAGGGCGGCGGTCCAGACCAAGCCCATCCAGATGGACCCTTTGAACAATTCCTTTTTGCCGCCCGGCCGTTCATCGCCCCCGGTCAGCCCAATCGAAAGGAACCCCAGGCTAAACAGGTGAAAGGCGATCAGGGCGAATACATCCGGATCGATCCGGATCAGGCCGCCGCTCCGAAGGCCAAAGCCCAAGATTCCGCCGATGATGCAGGCTGGAAATAGAAACCGCTGCAAAAAGCCCACTTTGGCCCGTAAGAGCACGCCCACGAGAAGCAGCCCGGAAATCCAGGCAAACGCGATCACCAGGGGCATAAATGATTGTTCGAGATCCATGGTCGCCTCCTCTCCGGGAGCATGCCGGGGGTCAGGGGGATTGTCCTTGAAAGATCACGCAACTTTGCCGCTGATTCTAAACATATCCAAGCGCAAATGGTTTGTCCCGCTAAGTTATTATCAGTTTTTTATTAGGATTTTGCTTATAATATGGAGAAAAAGTTGCGGCGGTCGATCGGCTCGATAGGGTTCCACCCCGGCGTGTTTTTCGTGACCGCGAAAGGGAATTGAGCTATACTGTCGGGAATTGGATTTTCAGTTTGGGTATTGGAAAAATTGGTTCGGGTTGGAATGGACGTTGGTGAAGAGGCTCCTGGGATGGCTTTGATCGGAGGACGGATATTTGGATTTCGTCAACCTGTTGGTTTTTAATTGTAATCAGGTATTGTTTCAGAAATTTTCGCGGTTCGGGAGGGCCATATAACCTCGAAAAGGTTATAGGATTTCTAGAAGGTGAACCTTCGCGGCGCGGCCGGGTGGGGCGAGCACCCCGTTTCCCGCTGGCGTGGTATCACCATGGATAAAGGAGATCGGCCCATGTTTCCATTTGATCCCAAGGAAAAAGATCGTGCCGCGAACGCGGCCGGGTCCGTGCTGTTTGATCCCGACGATGACCGGATGGACAGCCTGGGGCGAAGAACGCTGTGGGGGGACCCATCCGGTTGGGGCCCGAAACGACGCCCGCCCGATCCCGCGATCCCCGTTCGGCCGACGGCTACGACGAACCTTTTTCCTCCCGCTGACCGCCCGATGATGACCAATGGCCAGCCGGTCACGGCGCAGCTCATGGCCGCCGCGAAAAAGAGTCCGCCGGCCCTCGCGGCTCAGCCCCAGACCCCCAAC
>JAGVGV010000449.1 GCA_020056895.1 Deltaproteobacteria bacterium | reverse complement strand
GGCCCCCAGGCCTCTCGCCTTTTTGGCGGCCGAAAGCCCCACCTTGCCGCCGCCGATAATGAGCACCGTGCCCGGATCCACTCCGGGAACGCCGCCCAGCAGCAACCCGTGGCCTCCCTGGGCCATTTCCAGGTACTTGGCCCCTTCCTGCACCGCCATGGGGCCGGCCACTTCGCTCATGGGGGTCAGAAGGGGAAGGGACCCATCGGCTTTCTGGATGGTTTCGTACCCAATGGCCACGGCCCGGTTTTGAATGAGGTCCTGAGTCAGGTCCCGGCAGGCGGCCAGATGAAGGTAGGAAAAATAGATTTGGCCTTCCTTGAGCCAACTCCGTTCTTCGGCCTGGGGCTCCTTGACCCGAAGGACCATTTCGGCTTGATCAAACACTTCGCGGCCGGAATCGACGACCCGGGCTCCGTGGGACAGGTAGGCTTCGTCCTCGAACCCGCTGGCGCTGCCGGCGCCGGTTTCCACCAACACCTGGTGACCCCGACCGGCCAGAATTTCCACGCCCGCCGGAGTCATGGATACGCGGTTTTCCTCGGATTTACGTTCCTTTGGGACGCCGATAATCATGATACGCCTCTCGATAATAAAAAAACTCCGGCCAAGGCCGCTCCACCGGTGCGGGGAGCGGAGCCGGAGTTTTGGGGGTTGAAACCGTCAGGCGTCACGGATAGGCTGGAGCGCGTGATGAGGACGGGTTACAAAAGGTCCGACATGGACGTGTATTCCAGGCCGAAGGCATCGGCCACGCCCTGGTACACCACCCGTCCTTGCACCACGTTGGCGCCTTTCAGGATTTCCACGTTTTCCTTCATGGCCCGCCGCCAGCCCTTGTCGGCGATCTGAACGGCGTAGGGCAGGGTGGCGTTGGTCAGGGCCATGGTCGACGTTTTGGGCACCGCGCCGGGCATGTTGGCCACGCAGTAATGCACCACGCCGTCCACGGTGTAAATGGGGTTGGAATGCGTGGTGGCCTTGGACGTTTCGAAGCAGCCCCCCTGGTCGATGGCCACATCCACCAGCACCGAACCCCGCTTCATGGTCGATAACAGGTCGCGGCTGATGAGTTTGGGAGCCTTGGCGCCCGGAATCAGCACCGCGCCCACGACCACGTCGGCCCGGGTGATGAGGTCCCGGACGGCGGCCGGGCTGGACATCAACAGAAAGCAGTTGGCCGGCATCACGTCGCTCAAGTACCGGAGCCGGTCCAGGTTCATATCCAACAGATACACCTTGGCGCCCAGGCCGCAGGCCATTTTGGCCGCGTTTGTGCCCACGATGCCGCCGCCGATAATAACCACCATCCCCGGGTCCACGCCCGGAACTCCGCCCAGAAGCACGCCGTGGCCGCCCTGGGCCATTTCCAGGTACTTGGCGCCCTGTTGAATGGCCATCCGGCCCGCCACTTCGCTCATGGGGGTCAGCAGCGGAAGGGACCCGTCGGCCTTTTGGATGGTTTCGTACGCGATGTTGATGGACCGGCGGCGGATCAGGGCCTGAGTCAGTTCCTCGGCCGCGGCCAGGTGCAGGTATGTGAAAACGATCTGGTCTTCGCGGATCAGATCGTATTCCGGGGCCAAGGGTTCCTTGACGTGCATAACCATTTCGGCCCGGCCGAAAATTTCTTGAGGCGTATCCACGATCTCGGCGCCGGCCGTGAAATAGGCGGCGTCTTCGAAACCGCTGCCTTGCCCGGCGTTCTTTTCCACCAAAACCGTGTGGCCGTGCTGCCGCAAGACCTCGACGCCGGCGGGCGTCATGGAGACACGGTTCTCTTCCGCCTTGATTTCCTTCAGAATCCCAACGATCATGGCCCTCACCTCGCGTTTAGGGTCCAAAAGAGTGCATGAAAGGAACGGGACGGCGGCCAAAGAGCGCACTTCGCCCCGAAACCGGGGAGGAAAAACCCCGGAAGCCGTGAACGATCAAAAAACAATGCTTGAGGGGGGTATAGCAAAAGGGCGGCCAGAACCTGGGGAACCATGGCCACGGCATGAAAAAAGTGACAATCAATAATAATTACATATGGTTATTCGGGTGAACGGGCGGCTTGGAGCGGTGGTTGGGAGAGCGGTTGGAGGGTCGGGTTGGCACGAAAAGTTTCCAAACAAGGGGAATATTGGTTTAACCATTTGAAATTTAAATGATAAATTGTATCGGCAACAAATATTGCCAATGGTAATTTATCGTGCCAGGATCAGGTTATACTTTTTCATCTTGTTCATGAGCGCCGTGTGCGAAATCCCCAGTTCTTTCGCCGCCCCCCGGATGCTCGGAGCCCGTTCCAACACATCCATCAGCAGCCGCCGTTCGTACCGGTCCATTTTCTGGGCCAGCGAAAAATCCACGGTTCCGGAACCGGATTCCGTAGGAAAGAGCGCGGACCCCCGGGGGCCGGTCAGGCCGAATACCACCGCTTCGGCCGGGATTTCCCGTTCTTCGGACAGAATGGCCGCCCGCTCGATCACGTTTTTCAGCTCCCTAACGTTGCCGGGCCAGTCGTGGGCCAGCAGCCGGGCCCGAGCGGCCGGGCTGAGGACGGATGGCGGTTTGCCCAGGCCGTCGGCGAGCTGCTGGAGGAAATGATCGGCCAGCAAGGGGATGTCCTGGGGCCGTTCCTTGAGGGGCGGCAGATGGATGGGGAGCACGTTGATGCGGTAGTATAAATCCTGGCGGAACCGGTTTTCGGCCACCATCCGCTCCAAATTCTGGTTGGTGGCGGTGATGATCCGGGTATCGATGGGAATTTCCTTGTCCCCGCCGATCCGGCGAACGGATTTTTCCTGGATCACCCTTAGGATTTTGGCCTGGGGGCCGGCCGGCATTTCGGCGATTTCGTCCAGGAACACCGTTCCCCGCTGAGCGGTTTCAAAGAGGCCGGCCTTACCTTCCCTCCGTGCGCCGGTAAAGGACCCGCCGGTGTAGCCGAACAGTTCGCTTTCCAAAAGGGCTTCGGGCAGGGCGGCGCAGTTGACGGCCACGAAGGGGCCGGGCCGTCCGCTTTCGGAATGGATGGCGCGGGCGAAGAGCTCCTTCCCCGTCCCGCTGGCGCCCCGGATGCTGACCATGGCGTCGGTCCGGGCGATGCGCTTGGCGAAGGTCACGGCTTCGCGAACGCCCGGATTTTCGCCCAGAAAATCATGGAAGGTGTATCGTTCCGGCCGGGCGATGGAATGGGCCAGTTGCCGGATTTCCTTGACGTCTTTCCAAATCTGGACCGCGCCCGCCACCCGGCCGGCGGAATCCCGGATAGGCCGGCCCGTGGCCAGCACTTCGCTATGACCCTTTTGGCCCGGAAAATCCGTTTTCACGTTGGTGAAGGGGCGGCCCTTGAGGCATTCCGCCAGGCCGGTATCCGCCAGGCCGATCTCCCTGAGGGACCGGCCGATCAGGTCGGGCGGTTTGCGGCCCAGGAGTTCCGCCGCCACCGGGTTCACGGTGGTCACCCGGCCGTCCACATCCACGGACAATACGCCGTCGCGGATGTTTTCCAAGACCACCCGGAATCGGTGTTCCCTGCGTTCATGCGGCAAATCTTCGATGAACTTGATCTGGACCAGACTGGGGATCTGGCCCAGCATTTCCATGATGGGCCGGCCGGGGAGGGAGGGGTCCACCTTTTCCACTTCCGTATACACGTCGGCGTGCCGTTCCAGCCGTTGGACTTCCATGGAAACAATGCTGTATCCGGCCTGGGACAACAGGGCGGAAATATCGGCCACGATGCCCAAACGGTCGTCGAACAGCAAATTGAGCTTGTATCGGGGCCCAGGCGCCAGAGGATGAAGGATGCGCCCATTGACCACCTGATCGGCCATGGGCTACCCCTTTCGGCCCGTTTTTCGGCGGAGAACCATTTGAATGGCCGTCCGGATCGCTTCCTTCATGCTGGAGGCGTCGGCCAGGTTTCGTCCGGCCAGGCTGTACGCGGTCCCGTGGTCCACCGACGTCCGAACGAAGGGCAACCCCAAAGTGATGTTGACTCCATCCCGAAAATGGAGGAGTTTCAATGGGATCAGTCCCTGGTCATGGTACATGGCGATCACCGCGTCGAACTCCCCTTCCACGGCCCGGAAAAAAAGAGTATCCGCCGGATGGGGACCGGACAGGGGGATTCCCAGCCGGCCGGCTTCGGCCGCGGCCGGGATGATCACGGTTTCTTCTTCGGACCCCAACAGGCCCCCTTCGCCGGCGTGAGGGTTGAGCCCGCAGACGGCCAACCGGGGCTCTGGCAGGCCGAAATCCTCTTTGAGCGCCCGATACGTGATGGACGCGGTTTTCAGGATGGCGTCCCGAGTCAACCGGCGGGGGACATCGGCCAGAGGGATGTGGATGGTGACCAGGACCACCCGGAGCCTCGGTCCGGCCAGCATCATCACCACGTCGGCGCCTCCGGCCAGTGCGGCCAGAAAGGGCGTGTGGCCGGGGTAGGGATACCCGGCCCGGATCAGCGCTTCCTTGCTGATGGGTCCGGTGACCAGGCCGTCGGTTTTTCCTTCCAAGGCCAACCGGG
>JAGVGV010000659.1 GCA_020056895.1 Deltaproteobacteria bacterium | reverse complement strand
CCGGTACCGACCGACACCGGAGGCCCGAAAGGCCTTGGCCTCGTGGCGTGAAGAAGCTTTTTATCTCATTTTCCTGGCCACGGTTATTTTTGGTGTTTTTCCCTTGGTTTCCAGCGTGGTGTTTGCCCTGCAAACCCGGTATTGGGCGCACGCCGCGGTTTATATCCTGTTTTATGGCTGGACGGTTCTGATTACCTTTTTTCGGCGATTGCCCGATCTTTTTCGAATAGTCAGCGGGGTATCCGTTTTCTTTCTTTTGGGACTGGTGGCCCTTTTCACCTTGGGACCAGTGGGAGGCGGCCGGCCGATGCTGTTCGCCGCCACCACCCTGGCTTGCCTGTTGATGGGACTCCGGGTGGGCCTTTTCGTCTGGTTCTTGAGCTGTTTGGCCAACCTTTTGATCGCGTGGCAGCTTACTCAAGGAAAAAACCTTTGGCCCCTGTTGCAAACGGCTCATTCCCAGCAAATCTGGTCGACCACGTCCATCACCTTCTTGTTCACCAGCGGTTTGGTGATCGGAGCCCTTGCTTTTCTGGTCCGCGGATTGGGGGAATCCTTGGGCCAGGAAAAAAATGGAGTGGCCCGGTTGACCGAGGCCATGGCCCGCTTGGAAGCGGAAGTGGTCCAGCGGAAGCAGACCGAGGCCCAAATGCTGACCTACCAGGAAGAAATCCGCCGGATGGGGGCTCAGGTGGCCCAGGCTGAAGAACGGGAGAGGCGGCGGATCGCCAACCATCTTCACGACCATATCGGCCAATGCCTGGCCCTTTCCCGGATCCGGCTGAGGCAATTGGAACGGGACCTTCTGAGCCCTCCTCAACAATCGACGGTGGCCGAAGTGCTGGGTTTGGTGGACCGCATGTCCCAGGACGTGCGGAATCTGACGGTGGAACTGAGCCCGCCGATTCTTCACGAACTGGGGTTGGCCTCGGCCCTGGAATGGCTGGCCGAAGAGATTGAACGGGATCACCAATTGACCGTGGACTTCGAAGCGGATGATTTGGAAGAACTGAAGGATCCGGATGTACGCATTCTGTTGTTTCGGGCGGCCAGGGAACTGCTTCTCAATGTAGTCAAGCATGCCCGGGCCACCATCATCAGAATGGTGTACCGTACCGAAGATCACCGGATCACGCTGGAAGTGGAAGACGACGGCGTGGGGTGGAACCCAAAGGCCAAGCCATCGACGGGGATGCGGACCGGAGGTTTTGGGCTGCTGAGTCTTCGGGAACGCCTGAGCGCTCTGGGAGGGACTTTGGAGATTGAATCCGAGCCCGGCAAAGGGGCTCGGGTCCGTATAAACGTATTCCGCTAAAGCAGGCGGGACTGGCCGTTTTCCTGAATCCTCCGGCCCCATTCCCGTAAACCGCCCCCATCCTTTTTCGCGTGGTACATGGCCGCCTCGGCTCGGGCGAACAGGATATCCGGATTATCGGCATCCTGGGGATACCAGGCCATGCCCAGGCTGACGCCGAAATGGATTTCCCGATGATCCATCACCAGGGGTTCCTTGACCGCTTCGATGAGGGTCAAGGCCACGTCCCGAGCTCGGGAAGGGTCCTCAACATCCTCCAAAACCACCGCGAACTCGTCGCCGCCGATCCGGGCCAAACAGTCCGAAGCCCGCAGGCGGCCGGCCAATCTGCGGGAGACCGTTACCAGCATCCCGTCCCCAACCTCATGCCCCAATAGATCGTTGATGGGCTTGAACCCATCCAGGCTCAAAAACAAAAGGGCGAAGGTGGATGGGGTGCCGGCTTGAGCCCGAGCCCGGGCGCGGACCAATGCATCGAACAACAACCGGCGGTTGGCCAAACCGGTCAGGGCGTCGTGGCTGGCCAGGTGTTCGATCTTGGCCAGAGCTTCTTTCCGATCCGTGATATCCCGGGCAATGAACAACAACCCGGACGGCTGGTTGTTTTTTCTTAGTACGCTGGCGCGGATTTCCAGCGGCGCCAACCGGCCGGACCCCGTTTTCAAAGTGATTTCGCGAAGCCGGGTCAGTTCCCGGGGATGAGTTCTTCCATCCCAAAAACCATACGAGGCCTGGTCGTCTTCGGGCGGAAAAAATTCATCGATGTGGCGGCCCAAAACGTCTTCGACCCGGCGGCCTCCCAGGTCCAGCCCCGCCTTGTTCAAATAGGAAATCCGGCCGTCCAGGTCCGTGGCCCCGATGACATCGCCGGCCGTTTCCGCCAAAACCCGGTACCGTTCCTCGCTGTCCCGAAGCTCTTCCTCCGTTTTCTGCCGCTGGACCAGTTCCCGTTCCATCATTTCCTTCTGGTACCGCGAAAGATCGAAGGCCGCGTTGAGTTCCGACGTGCGCCGGCGGACCTGAAGCCGCAGCAAAATGGCATGAACCAGCAGAGCCGCCAATAAAAACCCCAGCCCGCCCACGACCAACGGCTTGATAATCCACGGCGGCAACCCCGGTTCCGAAGCCTGCCCCCAGCGGCGAAGGGTTTCCGCGCCCTCTTCCTTGCTGATCCGATCAAAACCCAGGTTGATCAGGGACAACAATTGGGGACGGTCCGGAGCCACGGCGGCCGCGAGGCGGCTGGTATAGAGTTCCTGAAAAATACGGTATTGGCCCAGAAGCCCCATCCGGGCCAGAGCGTATTGAGCGGCGGTTCGTTCCTGAACGAATGCCGGTAAAACTCCCTTGGTCAGGGCGCGGTG
>JAGVGV010000052.1 GCA_020056895.1 Deltaproteobacteria bacterium | reverse complement strand
GATCCGGGGCCATGTCTGGGCCTTTCGGGGTTTGAAGGAAAAGTGGGGCCGGCCCGGCCATCACGATCAGGCCTTGAGCCATTACGAAAAAGCCCTGGGGTATCTGAAAAGCGAACAGCGGCCGGTGGCTTTGAACAACATGCTGTTTTTGCAGATTAAATCCAAACCGCCCTACGAGGTGATGCGCACGGTTTCGCGGCTGAAGCGCCAAAGCCTGGACTCGTACCAGGAAACCCTGCTCCTGCCCAATCTGACCTGGCTGGAAAAAAACCCCGAAGCCGAAACCGTGGTTTCGCGCATCCGGGCCGAATCCGGCTCCCGGGCGTACGCCATGGCCATGGTCCTGGCGGGCCAGCGGGCCTGGGAACAAGACCGGAAAGACACCGCCCGTCAGTTGTGGCGTAAGGCGTTCCAGGGCGTTCCCCTGTGCGATCAGCTTCCCCTGTGCCGCAACTGCTATATGCCCGATGAAGTGTTCGTGATGGGCGATTTTCAGTGGATGCTCGAATACAGCGTGATGGACGGGTTGTCCATGCCCGCCAACATCCGGCCGGAATTCTGGCTGGTGCTCCCGGGCGGAACCGGGGACGGCCCGGGCGGATGGCCTTCGGCGGCCCAGATCCGGGGGGGAGACAAACCCGACACGCGGTTCCGCTGGTAACGGACGCCCTGGACCGGCCGGTCGAACGATCCGGCGGAAACGCCTGGTTGTGTATTCCTCCGTCAAAGTCCCATGGGTTCTGGACAAACCCGCGCCAGCGCCCCATAATAAACCTATTGGTACTTAGAAAATCCACCCATTGGACCCAGCGGTTCCCGGAAAGGCCCGGCGGGTGGGGCCGGAGAGTGGGCGCGTGACAGGGATCGAGGCCGAATTCGAAGTGGTTCCCGGGCCGGATCCCCAGGCCGATCCGGTGGAAACCATCTTGGTGGTGGATGATGAAGCCCCCATCCGGGAGGTGCTCGAAGAATACCTCCTGGGCCTGGGATACCGCGTCCAGACCGCCCGGGATGGACGGGAAGCCTTGGACTTCCTTCGTGAATGCGATTTCGACCTGGTCATCACCGACCTGGTCATGCCCCGCATGGACGGCTTCGCCTTGATCCGCGCCGCACAGTAAATCCGGCGGGCCACGCCCATCGTGGTCCTGACCGGCCACGGCACCATGGAAAACGCCGTTCAGGCCCTGCGGATCGGGGCGTACGATTTCGTGGTCAAACCGATCCTGGACCTGGCCCAGCTTCGGATTTCGGTGGCCCGGAGCCTTGAAAAAAGGCGGCTTCAAAAGCTGAACCACCGGTACCGGCGCCATCTGGAAACCATGGTGGGCGAACAGACCGAACGCATCATCGAACAGAACCGGCGGCTGGAAGGATACGCCCTGGAACTGGAAACGATGTCCGTTTCCGTAATCAGCAGCCTGATGACGGCCTTGGAAGAAAAGGACGGGTACACCGCCGGCCATTCGCGGCGGGTCACCCATTATGCCCGGGCCATGGCCCAGGAACTGGGTCTGGGACCCCGCTTGGTCTGGCTGGTGGAAACCGCCGCCGCCCTGCACGATGTGGGCAAACTGATCGTGGACGTGGGGTTCATCAAGAAAAAAGGCCCTCTCTCCCCGGAGGAATGGGAGATCATGCGCCGCCATCCCGTGGCCGCGGACCGGTTCCTGGCCCCCTTCCGGTTTCTCGATGACGTGCGGCCGCTGATCCGGCGCCATCACGAACGCCTGGATGGGTCGGGGTACCCCGACGGGCTGGGCGGCCCGGACCTGAGCCTGGCCACCCAGATATTGGCCGTGGCGGATTCGTACGACGCCATGACCAGCCGCCGCAGTTATCGCCGAACCCTGAAACGGGGCGAAGCCGTGACCGAAATGGAACGAGTGAGCGGCCGCCATTTCAAGCCCGAAGTGATCCGGGCGCTTGTTGCCGCCCTGGATCGGTTGAAAGCCGGATCAGTGATGGAATGACGAACCCCAAGGCCCAAAACGCCCGGATTCTCCTGGTGGATGACGAACCGTTCATCCTGGAAGTGTTCGGCACGTTCCTGGAAGAGGAAGGCTTTGAAGTGGTCCTGGCCGGGGGTGGAGCCGAGGCCCTTGAGGTGCTGGAACAATCCGAGGTCGATGTCATCATCACCGATCTGTCCATGCCGGGGTTCGACGGATTCGGCCTGATGAACGCCGTGGCCATTCTGGCCCCCGATACTCCGGTGATCGTCCTGACCGGCATGGGCACCCTGGACAACGCCATTTCCGCCATTCAGCACGGCGCGTATGATTTCATCACCAAGCCCGTGGAAGACCTTTCCCTTTTCCTGGTGCCCATTTACCGGGCGGTGGAAAAAAGAAGATTCCTGAAAACCAAGGCCCTGTATCTGGAACAGATCGAACGGCAGAACCGGGCCCTGTTTCGGGACCTCGAAGCGGCCCGGCGGATCCAGGCCTGTCTGTTCGAACGAACCGGCGGCCCGATGGATCAGTGGCTGTCGGTGACCGTCCGGTACCAGCCCGCCGACTTGGTGGGCGGCGATTTTTTGGACATTTTGCCCGTGGATGAACACCGGGCCATTTTCTACATCGCCGACGTGGCCGGCCACGGCGTGCTGGCGGCCATGGTCACCGCCTTCGCCAAGCAGACCCTGGCCGATGTGGTCGGCCGGGTGATCGCCCGAGGCGGCGAAGAACCCAGCCCCGTTCGCATCCTGGAACGCCTGAACGAGGAAGTGATGGCTCAGGGGTTTGAACACGAAGGCATCCCTCTGTATCTCACCCTTTTTCTGGGCGTGGTGGATCGAACCACCGGCCGGGTGGTTTCGGCCAACGGCGGCCATGTGCCATTGCCCCGAGTGGTCTACGCTGAAGGCGGTATGACCCGGCTGTTCATCAAGGGCAGCCCCATCGGCCTGGTGGATGACCCCCGCTGGGAGGAAACCACCTTCGATCTGGGTCCGGGAGACCTCCTGGTGCTGGGCACCGACGGCCTGCTGGAGGCTTTTGGCGAAGGTCGGTCGTCCCTGAACGCCGAAGAAATGGACCATTATCTTGAAACCACTCCGGACCGGGATCCCGACACATTGGCCAACGGCCTGATGGGCTTGGCCCGAAACCGCCTGCAAGGCCGGCCTCAGGCGGACGACATTTCCCTGATGATCCTGTCCCTGCCCGAACATCCCTTTCCGGTCTTCCAGGCCGCGGACCCCCGACCCCGGGACGTGGTTTATCGTTCCCGAGCCGATGGCCTGGAAATGGTGGCTTCCGCCAACGTTGACACCGTGGAGGAAATGGAACGGATCACCCTGGATTTCCTGGACCGCACCCGTGTCGAGGGCGATCGCTTCACGGTCCGCCTGCTTCTTCGGGAAGCGCTCCTGAACGCCATCCGCCACGGCGCGGGGCTTGATCCCGGACAAAAGATTCAGTATGACTTACGGGTACGTCCGTGGCACTTGGAAATGCGCGTTCAGGACCCGGGACCCGGTTTCGATTGGAAGGGCGCCCTGGCCTCCGGACCCGATCCCATGGCCGTTTCCGGACGAGGCCTCACGATTTTGAAAGCGTACGCCGACGAAGTGATTTATAACGCGGAAGGCAACCAGTTGACCTTGGTGGTCAGAAGAGGAGGTCCCACCCCATGATCGAGATGGAGGAAAGGGAAGACCGGGTGGTGCTCCGACCCGACTTCGACCTGGTGGCCGGTAAGGTTTCGGAAATCCGCGAAGCCGTTCTCCGGGTGGCCCGTCGAGGCCGGAAGGTGGTCCTGGTCCTGGGCGAAGGCCTGATGATCGATTCATGGGGCATCGGCGTGGTCGTCGGCTGTCAGAAAACCGTGCAGGACCTAGGCGGCGCCCTGACCGTGGAAACATCCAATCCCAGCGTGATCGACCTTTTTGAACTTTTAAACCTCGAATCCATCATCACCCCCATCCGGCCCGCGGCGGGCAAGTGATTTTTTCAGGTGACCGCCTCCTTTTCCCCGGTTCGGCTATCGGGGCGGCCGATGAAGGATTCCCGGTCCTGATGACCCGAAAAGACCAAGGCGGCGGACCCGTTGAACCAAGCCGCCTGGAACTCGGGAGCGATTCCCGGGGGCGTCATATGCCGGAACATCGGAGGCGTTTTGGTATCTGAAACATCCTCCGCCGGAACATGGGCCGCCCCCCGTCCCAAGCCGGTCCATCCATCGGTCGGCTTATCTTCGGGAGCCTCTCTCCCCAATGGAGCCGCTCCGTGAACCTTCGCGCCAAATCCCTGATTCTCCTCAGCCTGGCCGTGGCCATCCTGGT
>JAGVGV010000351.1 GCA_020056895.1 Deltaproteobacteria bacterium | reverse complement strand
GCGAGGTCATCTGCTCCTCATTCCACGCCCTCCCGAAATACAGCTCGAACAACCCGGCCCGATCCCGGATCCGGGTGATCCGATATCCGTTGCAGGATATTTACGTGCCGGTGTACGCGGGTGAATATACCGAAGCCGAATGCGCCGGCCGGGACAAATACATCATCGACGGCAAGGAATACGAGGAATGCGCCTTCTGCCGGGCTTCCTGTCCTTCCCGCGATGAATTCAAGGAGCCCGATTCCGGCCTGCCGCTCAAGTGCGACCTGTGCGAAGGCGAAGAAAAGCCCTTGTGCGTCACGTGGTGCCTGAACGACGCCCTGATTTACGAAGAGCGGGAAGTGGACGAGGACGAACCGCTCAAGGCGGAGGATATGGAGCTCGGCTTGGAGGCCTTGGCCAACAAATACGGGCTGGAAAAGGTGGCCGACGCCCTGGCCCGGATGTCCATCGCCAGGAAGGGCTGAACCATAAAGCCTTAGGAAGTGAGCCGGGAATACCGTGGAAAACGTCGCCGATTACAAAGAGATCATTGACGTTGTCAAGGCCAACGGGGGAGACGCCTTCAAGCGGTGTTTCCAGTGCGGCCTGTGCGATACCGTTTGTCCCTGGAACCGAGTCCGATCTTTCAGCATGCGTAAAATCGTCCGCCAGGCCACCTTTGGCATGACGGAGATCGAAAGCGAGGACATCTGGCGCTGCACCACCTGCGGCGCCTGTCCCCAGCAGTGCCCCCGGGACGTAAAGCAGATCGATTCCGGCATGGCCTTGCGCCGCATCGCCACGGAATACGGAGTGTTTCCCACGTCCGTCAAGCCCGTCCGCACCGCCAGCGCCAGCCTGATTTTCGGGGGCAACCCCCTGAACGAGGAACGCCAGAACCGGGCCAAATGGGCCGCGGGCCTGGAAGTGAACACCTTCGCCGAAGGCATGGACATCCTCTATTTCCCCGGCTGCTACCTCAGCTATGACCCCCGGCTCAAAAAAGTGGCCCGCGCCACGGCCCGGATTCTCCAGGCCGCCGAAGTGGATTTCGGCATTTTGGGATCCCAGGAAAGCTGCTGCGGAGAAAGCATCCGCAAAACGGGCGATGAGCAGTTGTTCAAGCGCCTGGCCCGGGAAAACATCAAGGCCTTCGTGGACAACGGGGTGAAAAAAATCCTGGTTTCGTCCCCCCATTGCTACCACACCTTCAAAAACGAATATCCCGAATTCATGGTCCGCTTCGAAGTGGTTCATATCACTCAGTTTCTGTTCCAACTGATCCGGGAAGGCCGGCTGAAGCTGAACCACGAATACGCCAAAACCGTGGCCTGGCACGACCCCTGCTATCTGGGCCGGCACAACGGCATCTTCGATGAACCTCGTGGAGCGCTTCAAAGCGTGGCCGGGCTGAATCTGAAGGAACTGCCCGATTCCCGGAAAACCAGCCTGTGTTGCGGCGGCGGAGGAGGCCGGATCTGGATGGAAACACCCAAGGGGGAACGGTTTTCCGATATCCGCATGCAACAGGCCCTCGACCAGGGGGCCACGGTGCTGGCCACCGCCTGCCCCTATTGCATCACCAATTTCGAGGACAGCCGGTTGACTCTTCAGACGGGTGACGCCATCGAGGTCAAGGACATCACGGAAATTATCCAGGAAGCGATCTCGGGACCCGTGGAAGGCTGACGAGGAAACAGGAACATGGAAAAAGAACCGACGGAGAAAAAGCTTTTTGGCTTTCCCGTGGATGGGGAATTCGGCGACGTGATGGTCGTGGGCGGCGGGATCAGCGGCATCCAGGCCTCCCTCGATCTCGCCACCGCGGGCTACAAGGTCTATCTGGTCGAAAAATCGCCGACCATCGGCGGCAAAATGTCCCAGCTCGACAAGACCTTCCCTACCAACGACTGTTCGATGTGCATCGAATCCCCCAAGTTCCTCGAATGCAAACGGCATCCCAACATCGAGATTCTGACCTTGACCGAAGTGGACGCCGTGCGCGGGGAAGCGGGCCGGTTCGAGGTCGGCCTGATCAAGAAGCCTCGATACGTGGACGAGGACAAATGCACGGGCTGCACGAGCTGCGTGGAATACTGCCCGCTGTACGTTCCCGATCAGTTCAACCAGAACATTTCGGCGAACAAGGCGGTGCATATCTATTTCGCCCAGGCCATTCCGCTGACCCCCTTCATCGACGGAAAATGCACCTTCCTTGAAGAGGGCAAGTGTTTGATCTGCAGGGGTATTTGTAAAAACGACGCCTTGACCTTCAACCAGAAGCCCGAATACCTCAAGATCAACGTCGGCGCCGTGGTTCTGGCGCCGGGCATCGAACCGTTCGATCCTTCCCTGAAAAACGATTATGGGTACGGAATCTACCCCAACGTGGTCACCAGCCTGGATTACGAACGGCTTTTGTGCGCCACCGGCCCGTACGAAGGCGAAATTTTGCGGGCTTCGGACAAGAAGCATCCCCATAACGTGGCTTGGATCCACTGCGTAGGCTCCCGGCGGGTCACTCCGGGCGACAACAAGTACTGCTCGGCCGTCTGCTGCACCTACACCCAAAAGCAGGTGATTCTCACCAAGGACCACGACGCCGGAGCCAAATGCACCATTTTCCATAACGATATCCGGTCGTACAGCAAGGGGTTCGAGCGCTTCTATCAAAGGGCGGAGAGCCTGCCCGGCGTCCGTTTCATCCGCAGCTACGTATCCATCGGGAAGGAAAACCCGGTCACCCGCAACGTAACGCTGAAATACGCAACGGCGGACGATGG
>JAGVGV010000406.1 GCA_020056895.1 Deltaproteobacteria bacterium | reverse complement strand
TGGAGCAGGCCTTTCATCACGGCCCCGGAGTAAAGGACCTGCCGCCCCTGTCCCGAACCCGGGACCAATTACTCCATCAAGCCGCCGATGAGTTGGCCCAACGCCTGGCTCCAGAACCCGAAGTCTATTACCTGGTGCTGGACCGGGGGACCGGGCCGGCCGGGGAAACCATCATTATCCGAGGGACCCAGCGGGCCGCGGAAGGCCGGTGGGACGAAGCCGAGGCCCTGTGGCGGGAGGTGCTGGCCCAGAATCCGGACCATCCCGCCGCCCTGTTCAACCTGGGCGTGGCTTTGGAACGCCGGGGCGGCCGGGACAACCTCGAGCAGGCCCAAAAAAACTATGCCCGGGCCAACCTGATTTCCAACCAACCACGGTACCGGGAAGCTCTGACCCGGGTGATGTTGCGATTGGCCGCTCCGACCGGTTCCCCCCTTCCCTGATTCAGTCCTCCAGCGCTTCGCGAAGTTTCGCGGCCAAGGCTTCCAGTGAAAAGGGCTTTTGCAGGAAATGGACGCCCTCGTCCAATATGCCGTGATGCGCGATGACGTTGGTGGTGTATCCGGACATATACAGGCATTTGAGGTCGGGCCGGGAAGCGGCCAGTTTTTGCCAAAGGTCCCGGCCGCTCATGACCGGCATGATCACGTCCGTCATCAACAAGTGAATGGTCCCCGGATGGCCGGCCGCCATCTCCAGGGCCTTTTCGGGGCCGTTGGCGGCCAAAACCTTGTATCCAAGCCGTTCCACCAGCCGTTTGCCCAACCGAAGCAAAGCTTCCTGATCTTCGACCAGCAGCACCGTTTCCCAGCCGGTGGGGGTATCCCGCCGCTCGCGGACTTCGCCCGCGATGTCCGCCTGGGTTTCGTGCCGAGGCAGATAAACATGGAAGGTGGTTCCCTGTCCGGGTTCGCTATACACGTTGATAAAACCATTGTTCTGGCGGACGATGCCGTACACCGTGGCCAGCCCCAACCCCGTTCCCTGCCCCTGGGGCTTGGTGGTGAAAAAAGGTTCGAAAATCCGGGTCTGGGTGTCCTTGTCCATCCCGCAACCATTGTCGCTAACGACCAACTGGACATACCGGCCGGGCGTGAAACCAAAATGATCGGCGCAATAGGCTTCGTCGAATTCGGCTTTTCCGGTTTCGATGGTCACTTTTCCCACGCCCGCGATCGCATCCCGGGCGTTGACCACCAGGTTGGCCAAAAGCTGGTCGATCTGAGCCGGGTCCATTTTGACCGGCCAGAGGTTACGGGCGGGTTTCCACAACAGATCGATATCTTCGCCGATCAACCTCCCCAACATTTTCAGCATCCCCGAAACGGCGTCGTTGAGGTCCAAAGGACGGGGGGCGATGGTCTGTTTACGGGCAAAGGCCAGAAGTTGCCGGGTCAGATCGGCCGACCGTTCCGCCGCCTTCTGGATTTCGCCCAGGTCCGCCCGCAGGGCCCCATCGTGGTCGGGCTGGTTCAGGATCATTTCGGTGTATCCCAGAATCACCGACAGCATATTGTTGAAATCATGGGCCACGCCGCCGGCCAGCCGGCCCACGGCGTCCATTTTCTGAGCCTGAAGCAACTGATTTTGCAGCTTTTCCCGTTCGGATTCGGCCTTGGCCCCCTCGTCCTTGGTGCGAATGGAATGAAGCGCGTACCCCAGATCGCCGGCCATTTCGGCGAACAGGTTCAATTCCTCGTCGTCGGCCACGATCTCCCGATCCATGGCCACCAGCAGGTACCCGAACGACAGGTTTTCATGAACCAGGCCGGCGCACATGGTTTGGGCATGGACGAACAAGTCGACCAGGGGGCAGCCGGCGCACAGGGCCCTTTCCTTGATGATCACGGCCTGGCCGCGTTTTCGGGCTTCGTGGCAGCACGGCGGCAGTTCCCCCCGGTCAAAAAGCCCCTGCATGGCCTCGAATTCATCACCGAAACCGGCCTGAGCATGGGCGATGGGCCGTTCTTCGGCGTCCACCAGCACCACCAAGGCTTTGGAATACCCATGGTGGCGGATCAACCGCCGGCAGGTCTCCCGGATCAGGCGGTCCCGGTCTTTTTCCTGGACGATCAATTGGTTGACGCCACGGATGGTATCGAGCACCTGGTTCAAATGGGCGATCCGGTTTTCAGCCTCCTTGCGGTCGGTGATGTCCCGGAACACGCCCAACACGGAGGGCCGGCCCGCGAGGTCCAGGGGATTGGCGTTGACGTCGGCATAAAAGATCGAACCATCTTTTCTCTGGACGGGGATATCGTGGGCCAGGGCGATTTCCCCCGTGGCCTGCCGAACGAAGGTCTGGTGGACTTCCTCCAGCCTGTCCTGGGGATGGATATCCTTCAGCGAAAAGGTCATCATTTCCTCGGCGGTATACCCAAGCATCCGGCAGATGGCGGTATTCACCATGACGAACCGTTCCTGAACGATATCCGCGACGATGATGCCATCGCGGATGCTTTCAAACATGGTTCTAAGGGTTTTTTCGGACCGCTCGACCATTTCTTCGGCGCGCCGGCGTTCGGTCACGTCCAGGGAAAGAATCCCAACCCCTTCGGGGACGGGTTGGATGCTCAATTCGTACCAGGCGTTTTGGCCGTTGGGATACTTGAATTCGTTTTCCAGACGCATGGGGACCCGGTTGTCCATGGAACAGCGCAGCGCCGCGAACAACGGAGTATTTTCGACGCCTGGATAAATTTCGACGAGCGACTGGCCCAGCAGTTCGTCCTTGGCCCGACGGCCGTGAGCCGCGGCGGTGTCGTTGAGATAAAGGTACCGCCATTCCCGGTCCAGAATCTGGTACCCTTCCAGCATGTCGTCCAGAACCCGGCGGTACCGGTCCTGGCTAGCCCGTAACGCCGCTTCGGCTTCGGCCAATTTCCGGTATTGCGCCTTTTGGTTCCGTTGCCACAGGGCGCCCACGGCCGTCACGGCGCACAGCAGAAGAACGCTTACGAACCCGATCATCCAGTACAGGCGGGTCCGCAAGGGGGCGTAAACTTCGGACGAGCCGAGCTGGGCCACCAGAAACCAGGGGGAATCCGGAACCGTCCGAACCGCCGCGATCACTCGGCCGCCTTGATGATCGACGCCGTCCACGATCCCTTCCCGGCCCAAAACCGCCTGAACGGCGGGGCAATCCACCATGGTCAAAGGCATTTTCAACCGGAGCGCCGCGTCCGGTTCCCTTTTCAGATCGTTCAGGAACAACACATCGCCGCCTTCCCGGCGGACCAGATAGGTTTCGGCTGACCCGCTGGGCGTGGGCCAGCGCTGAATGACGGGATACAAATCCCACGCCGGATTGATTTTATATACCAACACCCCCAGGGGCCGATCCCCCGCCGTTTGATCCCATAACGGGGTCATTACGGCCAGATACGGCTGTCCACCGGGGGCGTCCCGTTGAAAATCGAGAAAAATGATCCGGCCCGTATCGAGCGTGGTCCGAGCCTCCTTGAGTAGCGAAGAGGAAATCGGTTCCTTGTCTTTACCGTAAACGGACAACTGTTCTTGACCCTGGGCATTGAGGATAAAGACCCTCTCATATTTATGACCGGCCTGGATTTTCGAAAGCCAGGTACGCAGCCGGTCCACGGCATCGGCGTCGTCCGGGTTTTCCAGAAAACGTTTGACCAACCCGGAAAAATTCACATTGTTCAGGAACAAGGCCGCGTCGCGCAGCCTTTCCAGCCGCCATCCCACCAGTTCGCCAACTTTCATGTCCGCCACCAGGCTCAACCCGCGCTCCACTTCCGCCCGATGCTGTTCCTGTTCCTTATGGATATACAGACGGCCGGCCGTGACGCCCGCCACCGCGAACAACCCCAGCACCATGAAAAGGATGTACATGGTCCGGCGGTTGTCGGTGGTCCAGTCTCCGTTGTGCCACTTCAGGGAACCGGCGCCCATGGCCAAAAGGGACCCGGCCAACGCCAGAAAGGCCAGCGACGTGGTCAGCGCCGGGGGGACCAGGCCGCTGCCATACAGAATTGGGGCGCCGAAAAGGTAGGCCAGGATAAGGGCCACTCCGACCAGGGCGGCCAGCGAGGCGGCGCCCCAGAAAGCCCCGATCCAAAAGGATCGCCCCCCCGAATGACGCCACAGAAGAAAAGACGTGGCGATAAGGGCAAAACAGGCGGCGGTCAAAGGCGACATATGGCCCACGGGCGCTCCGGCCACCGTTTCTCCCGTGGAAAAGCCAAGGGTTTCCAGTTGAAAATAGATTCCCTTGGATGACGACGCCAGCAGGATCAACGCCGCCGCCAGGGACACGCCCCCCGCCAGAGTCGCCCACGTCCCCGGCCGGCGGTCATCGCGCCATCGAGCCTGAAAAAACAAGGCCGAACCCAATAAAAGGAAAAGGACGGCGGTGCTGGGCGCCATGGGGATTTTTCCTGATCCAAACGCGGCCAGCCAAGGCGCTTTGAAAACCCAACCCGCCAGGGCGGCCAATCCAAACGCGGAGGCCGCCAGCCC
>JAGVGV010000307.1 GCA_020056895.1 Deltaproteobacteria bacterium | reverse complement strand
CGGAACCAGGTACCGGGACAAGGTGGTTTCCCAGGCCAAGTGGGGCCGGAGGGACCGGAGCCGGTAGACATCGTCGGTCAGGGCTCTCCGGCGAGTGAACAGGTGGAGCGCTTCCTCGGGGCCCTGGCATTTGCCGCCCGCGATCAACACCATCAGGCGGTCCATGATCTTGGTCATTTCCTTGGCCGTCCGGGAGCGGGTCTGCTGGTACGTGGCCAGGGAAAGATCGAGCAACACCTGGATTTGGGCCGGCTGGTGAGAGGACAGCAGGTTGAGCACCATGGAAAAATTGATGGACAAGCGGCTGAGCACGGGGTCTGGGGGGGCGCCGAACAGGGATTGGACCAGGGCCACGTTCTGGAACGGCCCGGGAATCACCAGGGCGAAGCCTACCCGGTCCATACCCCGACGGCCGGCCCGGCCGGTCATCTGCAGAAGTTCCGTGGCGGTCAGGTCCTGAAAATCCCGGCCGTTGAACCGGTCGCTCTGGCAGACCACCACGGTCCGGGCGGGGAAGTTCACGCCTGCGGCCACGGTGGATGTGGCGAAAATGGCGGTCAGGAGCCCATCCTGCATCAGTTGTTCCACCACCAGCTTGAAATGGGGCAGATGTCCGGCATGGTGGGCGGCTACGCCCGGACCCCTTAGGTACTGGAGATGGGGGTGATCTTTCAGAAAGGGATATTTTTCAACCAGTTCGTCGATCCGGTGGTTTCTTTTGGCTTCGATCCGAGGGTCCTGAACCACGGTATGGAAACAGTGGGTGAGGGCTTGGTCGCAGTCGCTTCGGGATTTAAGGAAAAAGATGGCGGGGAGCAGGTCCGCCTGATCGAGGGACTTTAGAATCCGGCCGTATGGCGTTTGAGTTCGGCCTCCCCGGTGGCCCCGGTGGGGGTTGTGGTCCACGAAATGGCGGACCTGGGGCGCCAGATTCGGGCCTCGGCCCAAGGGCGAGAGCAGCCCATCCGGGAAGAGGAACAGCGGATACAAGGGGACCGGCCGTTCGGTGGACACAATGGCTTGAGCCTTTTCCTTGCGGATAAAAGCCAGCCAGTCGGCGATTTCGTTGGCGTTGGCCACGGTGGCGGAAAGAAGCAGCAACCGGACTCGGGCGGGCAGGTAAATGATGGTTTCTTCCCAAACCACGCCTCGGTCCGGATCGCCCAGGTAATGAGCTTCGTCCATCACCACCAGGTCCGTGGCCAGGTTTTCGCCTCGGCTCATGGCGTCGTACAACTGATTCCGGAGGATTTCCGTGGTGCCCACGATGAGCGGCGCTTCGGCGTTGACCTTGTGGTCCCCGGTCAAAAGGCCCACCGCGTTTGGCCCGAAAATTTTACCAAATTCCAAAAATTTGGAATTGGACAAGGCTTTTAGCGGCGACGCGTACCACACATGGCCGCCCCGGGCCAACACTTTGCGAGCGGCTTCGACGGCGATATAGGTTTTGCCCGATCCCGTGGGCGCCGAAACCACCACATCCCTGTGTTCCACGGCCTGAACGGCTTCCACCTGGAATGGATCGGGAATGAAGGGGGTGGGTTCGGGCGTGCCCACGTACCGGAGGATGGGCCGGAGGCTGTCGTGGACCCGGGGGCGGTACGGTTCGTCTTCGGGGCCTCGGCCAGAGTGAGGCGGACGGCGGTCGTGATCCGTGGGCCGGTCGTCGCCGGGTCTTGGCCGTCTTTTGAATAAGTCGCCTTTGGGGCCGCCTTTGGGGCCGCCACGCGGCCGGCCTGGTTTTTTCGGTCGATTGTCCATGATTCCCTCGAAATTTGGTCCAGCCGCTCACTTTGGCGGATTTAAAGCTCCGGTGTCAATCGATATGTTGAAACCCAGGAGTTCGCTTTCAGTTTCAGGGGCCATGGGCGGGGTCAGGATTTCCTTTGAGGCTGGGCAGGCTTCAACCTTCGGCTGTCGGCCGTCAGCGCTCAAGGCATGGGGAAGAAATTCGAGTTCTTGAAAGGGGCGGGAGCGATGAAAAAGAGAAGGGCGGCTTCGGCCCGCGAAGGCCTTTTTGCCCATCTCCTGATTTGTAATCCGCCGTCGGCGGTTGGAAGTCACCCCCGGGCGTTGCCGGTATCACTTCTTCGTCGGGCCAGGCCGGGCAAAAGGCGGCTCAGCCAGGCCATGGACCCCTTGATCTGGTTCCGCCAGTCGGCGGAATAGACGTAATTCACCATCAGGCTGAGCGATCGTTCGAGCCCCATGGCCGACCAATTGGCGCCGAAATGAACGTTTTGGGGGGATACGGACGCGCCGTTGCCCAAATGGAAATTGGCCACCGGGTCCAGAGGCCCGCCCTTTTTCCCTTTTTCTTCGGCCAGGTACGTAAACCCCAGGGCTTCCAGGGGGCGTTCCAGGCCGGCGACCAGGTCTTTGTCCTCGGCCCAGGCCGGGTTGGAAAAAACGCTTAACAGGACATCGGGAAAAGCCGCGTCAGCCGTTCCGCCGGAGGATTCGTACCGCTGGCGAAGCCGGGTCCGAATCTTGCGGTCGAACAGCTTTTCCACCGATCCGGGCGTCATTTTGAACCCTTCGGCCGATCCTTCCAGTAAAGGTTTCAGGTACCGCCGCCAGAAGCCGGGGAGGGGACTCAAGGTGCAGAAGTTCCGGATCGTCGGAGTATCCCGCTTGAGATAATCCACCACCTGGAAGATCAGGGTTTTCCCCAGCCCCAGCCCGGCCAGTCCGTTTTGAGTATTGTTGATGGAATAAAAAACCGCCGTATCCGGTTCCACTTCGGGAGGACTCTGAGCCGCGGCCGGCCCCAGGATTTCCTGAATGGTTTGGGCGATGCCCCGGGTGAGCGCCACTTCGATGAACACCACCGGCTCTTCGGGCATCAGCCGGTGGTACAAGGCGAAGCACCGCCGGTCGCGCCCCAGCCGCCGGCCCATTTCCTCCAGGCGGGTCATGGGATGGACCAGATCGCGGTCCTTGATGATTTCGATCTGCCGGTAGGGTGAATTGAGCGATATTTCCTGCAGAAACAAGAACCCGCCGCCGAACCAGGCTTCAAACAGGCGGACCAGGTCTTCGTCCAGAGGCCCCAGGTCCAAGTCGGGGGTCTTTTGGCCGGCGGCCAAAACGTCGGCTCGAAGGTCCAGAAGGAACTTGAGCCCCCCGGGCAGGGCGATGAATTCGCCAAAGAACCGGGCTCGGGGGCTTTCCATATCCGCCCGCAGGCGGGACAGCGCCCGCCGCCAAGCTACGGGGTCTTCCCGGGCAGCCTGAAGGTCGGCCCACGATTGGTCCATCCGTTCCCGGTCCGTTTCCAGGTTTTCCACCAACCCTTGGAAAAAGACGGGTTTTTCCTCGCGGTCCAACAGGCCGTATTCCGCTTGAATCCGGGCCAGGTCGGCCGGATGGGGCGGGTCGTGGGCCGCTTCGGTTTGAACTTTTTTTAATAAAAGGCTGGCGTTGGAGGCATGGCCCGACGGGGCGGCCTTCGCGGGACCACCTGGCTCAGCATCCTTTTTCGAAGTCCGCCTCAGGTTCATCGGCAACCTTACTTGACTCCTTGAACGGCCAGGATTTTATCTTTGTTTTTTTCGATCAGCGCCATTTCTTCTGGGGAAATGGCCTCTTCCTCGTCGACGCCCTGGACTTTTTTCATTTCTTCGATGGCCAGGTCCATGTCGGCCAGGGTTTTTTTCTTTTCTTCGGCGTCCATGGGCATGCTTTCAATGGCTTTGCGCTGGGCCATCAACTGGTCCAGCCCGCCCATCTGGCCCATGGTCAGGTTGGCCACGCCCATGAACGCTTGGGCCATCACGTACAGGAAGCGTTCGGGGGGATTCCAGCCTTTATCCCGAAGATAGTCGATCAATTCCTGATTGATGCCCATGGACTGGTTCGGATTTGGTTCGGCCTGGGGGCCGGAGACTTTTTCCGCGATGGCCTGGAAGCCCGGGTAGTCCGCCAGCATTTTGTCCAGTTCGGCCTGAGTGAAAGGCGGCTCGTTCCTGGGGACCTGGCCCCAGGCGGCTACCGACCAAAGAAGACTGAAGCAAAGAAACGCCACGATTCCGGTTTTTTTCACGAACCCATTCCTCCTGATGGATGCCACGGACCGTCACCGCCGTGGAATTGACCAAAAGGCTACCACGACGCCCCTGGTCCAGGCAAGATGCCAAAGATCCAAAGGAACGGGAAGGCTTGGCCCATCATTCCTTGGCCGGATCGGCTGGTTTCTGAGTGATCCGGACGTCGCACCGGTCGGCCCCTTCCATCAAGGTTTGGGTTCGCGAATAAGTGAGTTCGGGGTTGAAGCCATCCATCAGGGCGAAATCCCGGCGGCATGAAAGGATGGCTCCCAGGTCTTCCAAACCCAGTTGCCGGTACATCCGGGCGTATTCGCACCGGGT
>JAGVGV010000274.1 GCA_020056895.1 Deltaproteobacteria bacterium | reverse complement strand
GAAGCCCTGCCCCAACCCGTGATCGCGGCCGTGAACGGCTTTTGCCTGGGCGGCGGCTGCGAAATCGCCATGGGCTGCGATTTCATCTATGCTTCGGAAAAGGCCAAGTTCGGCCAGCCCGAAATCAACCTGGGCATCATCCCGGGCTTTGGCGGCACCCAGCGGCTGGCCCGGCTGGTGGGTAAGAACCTGGCCAAGGAACTCTGCCTGACGGCTGAAATGCTGTCCGCCGCCGACGCCCTCCGGATCGGTCTGGTCAACAAGGTCTTCCCCGGCGAAAACCTGATGGACGAAACCATGAAGACGGCCGGGATCATCGCCGGCAAAAGCATGCTGGCTTCCAGGGCCATCAAGAACCTGATCGACCGGGGCGGCCAGGTGGAACTGAGGACCGGTTTGGCCCTGGAAGTGGAAAGCTTCGGCGCCATCCGGTCCAGCTTCGATGCCCAGGAAGGCCTTTCGGCTTTCGCCGAAAAACGCAAAGCCAACGTCAAGGGCGGGTACGACGAATAAAGGACCCGCTCCGTACCGGGCGGCTCCGGCGGAGCCTCAGGTTCCGTTTGGGAAGGATAACGACCGATTCGAGGAGCTCCAATAATGGACTTTCAACTGACCGAAGAACAGAAAATGGTTCGGGATATGGTCCGGCGCTTCGCCGAGACCGAAGTGAAACCCTTTGCCGCCGAACTGGATCGGACCCACCGCCACCCGGCTGAAATTCTGGCCCAGATGGCCGAAATGAAGCTACTAGGCATTGCCGTGCCCGAAGAATACGGCGGCGGCGGTATGGACAACGTTTCGTACGTTTTGTCCATGATCGAAATCTCCAGGGCCTGCGCGTCCTGCGGCGTGATCATGAGCGTGAACAATTCGCTCTATTGCTTCCCCGTGATGGCGTATGGGACCCACGAGCAGAAACAGAAATACCTGGAACCCGTGGCCTCGGGCCGGAGCCTGGGCTGCTACGGCCTGACCGAAGCCGGCGCGGGATCGGACCCGGCCAACATGCGGACCACGGCTGTTCGGGACGGCGACGGGTGGATTCTGAACGGCGAAAAGAAGTTCATTACCAACGGCAACGTGGCCGACTATTGCGTGCTGGCGGCGGTGACGGAAAAAGGCAAAGGGTACAAGGGCATCTCCACCTTCGTGGTTAACCTGAAGGAAACCAAGGGCTTTTCCGTGGGGGTGGTCGAGGAGAAAATGGGCATCAACGCCAGCGGCACGGCGGAACTGATTTTCGAAGACGCCCACGCGCCCGCCGACGCCCTTTTGGGCCAGCCTGGCGAAGGCTTCCGGCAGATGCTCACCACCCTGGACGGCGGCCGGATCGGCATCGCCTCCCAGGCCATCGGCATCGGCCGGGCGGCATTGGAAGACGCCCTAGCCTACGCCAAGGAACGGGAACAGTTCGGCAAACCAATCGCCGAATTCCAGGCCATCCAGTGGAAACTGGCGGATATGGCCATGGAACTGGACGCGGCGGAACTATTGACCCTGAGAGCCGCGTACCTGGAAGACAAGCACCTGCCCTACGAAAAAGAAGCGGCCATGGCCAAATGCTTCGCGTCCGATTCGGCCATGCGGGCCGCCGTGGAAGGCGTTCAGGTTCTGGGGGGATACGGGTACATTCGCGAATACCCCATGGAACGCCACATGCGCGATGCCAAAATCACCCAAATCTACGAAGGCACCAACGAAATCATGCGGTTGGTCATCGCCCGCAACCTGATAAAAGGGAAGTAAGAAGGTTGGGGGAACCTTTTGAAAAAGGTTCCCCCAAACCCCCTCCCAAACTTTTTAACAGGCGGCCGGAGTTCCTGGATCCGGGGGTAACGCTCAGGCGTTCCCCTCCGACCCCGGAACCCCGGCCGGGATCGGGCTAAAAACTTGGGGATCGGATTCGGGGAAGCCGGTTTAACGAGCGGCTGGTTCCAGACAAGAATGATTTCGAGGGCTCCCGGGCGGCCGTTGTCCATCCTTTTTCGGGAAGGAAAAGGATAAAAGACTGGATTCTGTACAATCCCCATTCCTTCCTTAAATGCTGAAAGCTGACGGCTGATAGCTGATCGCCCGCCGCTTGAAATCGAAACGAACGGCAGGCCCCGAAAAAGGACGAAACCACCCCAAACTCCAAAAGGGATTCCCCCATGCGTTTCGAACTGACCGAAGAACAGCGGATGATCCAGCAAATGGCCGCCGATTTCGCCCGCGAAAAGCTGGCCCCCATGGCCGCCAAACTGGACGAAACCAAGGATCGGTCCATTCTCAAGGCCAATCTTAAAAGCATGGCCGAACTGGGCCTGATGACCATGAACATCCCCGAAGCGTACGGCGGCGCCCAGGTGGGGGTGGTGGCGTACAGCCTGGCCATGACCGAAATAGCCAGGGCCTGCGCCGCCACGGCCGTGACCATGAGCGTTACCAACATGGTGGCCGAGGTGATTTTGGAATTCGGCGCCGAAGAGCAGAAGCAAAAATACATCCCCCGCCTGGCGTCCGGGGAATATCTGGCCGGCGCCTTCGGACTGACCGAACCTCAGGCCGGGTCCGACCCAGGCAATATGAAAACCTCCGCCATCCCGTTCGGCGACGGCTTTCTGCTGAACGGGTACAAACTGTTCATCACCTCGGCCGAATACGCCGGCGTGTTCGTCGTCTGGGCCGTAACGGACAAGGATGCGGGCAAGGGCCGAGGCATTTCCGCGTTTCTCGTGGACGCCGGCGCCCCCGGTTTCGTGGTGGGTCACGATGAGCGCAAAATGGGGCAGATCGGATCGTCCACCAACGAACTGATTTTCGATGGCTGCCGCATCCCGGCCGGGCAGCTGTTGGGCCGGCTTCACGACGGATTCCGCATTGCCTTGATGGAACTGGACGGCGGCCGCATCGGCATTGGCAGCCTGGCTCTGGGCGTGGGGTTGGCGGCCATGGATTTCGCCACGGCGTACGCCAAGGAACGAATCCAGTTCGGCCGGCCCATCGCCGAATTCCAGGCCATCCAGTTCATGATCGCGGACGCGTACATGGAACTGGACGCGGCCCGAATGCTGGTTTTACGCGCCGCCTGGCTCAAGGAAAACGGCCGGCCCTTTTCCCGCGAAGCGTCCATGGCCAAGCTGTACGCTTCGGAAGCGGCCAACCGGGCCTGTTACAAGGCCATCCAGATATTGGGCGGATACGGGTACACCAAGGATTATCCGGTGGAACGGCTGGCTCGGGACGCCCGGGTCACCACCTTGTACGAAGGTACGTCCGAAGTGCAGCGGATGGTCATCGCCCGG
>JAGVGV010000589.1 GCA_020056895.1 Deltaproteobacteria bacterium | reverse complement strand
TTGGGGTTGGGCATTACCCGGTCCCTCACCCGGCCTCTTTCGCGGATCATTCAGGGCTTGAGCGAAGGGGCGGACCTGGTAACCGAAGCGTCGGTACAGATGTCGGCATCCAGCCAAAGCCTGGCGGAAGGGAATTCGGAACAGGCTTCGGCTTTATCCGAAACCGCCACGTCCCTCAAGGAGTTCGGCCGCCAGACCCGAAAAAACGCCGAAAACGCCCAACAAACGGACGGCTTCATGGAACAGACCCGAACCGGAATGAACCATGCCGGTTCCGCCATGGACGAACTGAGCCGTTCCATGGAAGAAATTCGGTCGGCCGGCGCCCAGATCGGCCGGATTCTTCGAACCATTGACGAAATTGCCTTCCAGACCAACCTGTTGGCGCTCAATGCGGCCGTCGAGGCGGCCAGGGCCGGTGAAGCCGGAGCCGGATTCGCGGTGGTGGCGGAAGAGGTGAGGAACCTGGCGGGCCGAGCCGCCGAAGCCGCCCGGAACACGGCTGGGCTGATCGAAAACACCAACCGGCGGATCGAACAGGGCGGAGAACTGGTTCAGCGGATGAACCAGTTGGTGCACGATCTCAACGGCAACGCCGCCAAGGCCGAAGAACTGATCGGACATATCAGCACGGCCTCGACGGATCAAGTGGAAGGCTTGGGGCAGATACAGGTGGCGGTGAACCAGATTGAAGGAATCACCGAGCGGACGGCTTCGAACGCCGAAGAAGCGGCGGCCGCGGCCGAGGAACTGAGCCAGCAAGCGGAGCGACTACGGGAAATGATCGTGGATTTGACCACTCTGGTGGAAGGCGGGGCGACCGACGATGCCATCCTTCCGCCTCAATCGCGGGAACAGGAAACGGTTCCTAGAAGGTTGCTGGACAGTTGAGCCGGTCCGCCGGAAGAATCCATTCCGGGGGGAGATGAAACGAGGCGTCAATCCCCCCCGGAACCGCTCCCCTCGCCGTAAAACCGACGGATGGCCGCTTCCTGAACGCGGTACGACCAATGGACGTCCCGCATCACCCGAGCCGCTTCCGCCGGTCGGCCCTCTTTCAGATGTTCGATGAACAGATCGTGTTCCTGGCAGTTGCCTAGTTCCCAATCCTTCAGATAGCTTCTTCGGGGAAAATCATAAAGCCTCAGCTTCATGATGGAAATCATCCGCTTCAATTCGTCGTTGTCCGTCAATTCCACGAACGCGCCGTGAAACCGAAGATTCAGATGGTAGTACCGGTCGAAATCGGGCACGGCCAGAGCCCGCCGCATCCGCTCGTTTAACTGCTCCATCATTAGAATCCGGTCCGGCCTCAGTTGATCGTGGCAGGTTTGAATGATCCCGGCCTCGAGCGTGCCGATGATTTCATAGAGATTCCGCACGTCTTTCAAGGACAGGACCGCCACCCGGACCCCACGGCGAGGCAGGTTCTGAACGAAGCCTTCGGCTTCGAGCTGGATCAGTGCTTCCCGAAGCGGCGTTTTGCTGATGCCCAATGTCCGGGCCACGGCGGCCAAGTCGATGATCGCCCCCGGTTTCAGGCGCCCCGCCTGCATTTCGTCCCGAAGATATTGATACACCTGCTCCCGGAGCGACTTCAGATTCAACACACCGCGTTTCGCCTTTCCTTCGGATAAGGGGATGGTTTCCCCCCGGGTTGGCCGGGAGAAATCCTGGATGGCTCTTGGGTTTTGGATTTTGGGCCGAAGAGTGGTCAGGACGGCCCCCGACCACTTTTTTTGCCCAGTTGAAAACGGGGTTCCTGGCCTCGCCAAAGCCGGCCGATGTTCTCCCGATGCCTCAGGAAAATGATGCACGTCACCAGCCCCGCCAGACCGGCCGCTTCCGGCGGATACCCCAACGCCAGGGCGAAAAGCGGCGCCGCCGCTGAAGCGGCCAGGGAACCGGCTGAAATGAATTTCCAGCGAACCACCACCAGAAGGAAGACCGCGAAGGCCGGCCCGATGGTCAGGGGAATGAGCCCCAGAAAAACCCCCAAGGCCGTGGCCACGCCTTTTCCGCCCTTGAATTTGAGCAGGGGGGAATAGCAATGGCCCAGAATGGCCGTTACGCCCGCCACGGCGGGAAACAGGGACAATCCGGGGTCGGGAAAAGCCGTTCGGGTTAGAAGAACCGGTCCCAGGCCCTTGGCCAGATCCAGGGCCAGCGTCAAGAGGCCGGCGATCGGACCCAAGGTCCGGGCCACGTTGGTGGCGCCGATGTTCCCGCTGCCGGTTTTTCGAAGGTCCACGCCAGCGAACAAACGGGCCACGATGAGCCCGAAAGGGATGGCCCCCAGAAAAAAAGCGCCTAAAATGAATAATGCCAGTGTCCACCACATCCTTTAACCATAATACAGCCCGGGCAAAAGGGGCAACACGGAAATGGCGGATCGGTTGAGTTATGGGTGGTCGTGTTTGAAAGCATGCCTGGTTTCGTCCATCGCCGGGGCGGTTGGGAGATGCCGTCAGCTTATTTGGAAGGAATGCGTATTTATTTGAATTTCAATGTAAAATAATGCCTTACCCGAAGGCTGTTACCGCGAGGAATTCCGGCTCATACCCTTGTACACGTCTTCCAGACGGGCCATGAGCCGGCCGGGGTCGAAACGGCCGGCGGTCAATATCCGGCCGGCTTGGCCGTACGCGTCCGCCTGGTCGGGCCGGTCCCACAATTCCAGGATGGCTTCGGCCAACAGAGCAGTATTGCCACTGGGCGCGATCCGCCCGGTCCGGCCGTTTTCCAGCCAGTCCCCGATCCCGCCGCCTTCATACGCCGCCACCGGCCGCCCGGCGGCCAAAGCTTCCAAACCCGCGATGCCAAAAGGCTCCTGCCAACGGGAGGGCATGACCATGACCCGGGCTCCGGCCAGAACATCGGCCATGCCCCGGTGGGCCGTCCAGCCCAGGAACCGGACCCGATGACCCAAACCCAAAGCCCGGGTTCGCTCGGCCACCTGCGTATCCACCGTGCCGCCTCCCGCCACCACGGCCGGGATCCGGTCCGGCAGCCGAGCCAAGGCATCGAGGAAATCGAAAATCCCCTTGGCCCAGACCAGACGGCCGGAAAAAAGGATGTATTCGCCGGACGAAGCCACAGTGGTGGGCGGGGCCAGTCCGTGGACGAACGGCGGCAGCACGTGAATCCGTTCCCCCGGAATTCCCGCTGCTTCCAATTCGCCTTTTATGTACCGGGACAAAACGATCAGAGCGGAAAATCGCTTCAACGCGGCCAGCCGGGCCTGGACCAGCTCGAACAGCCGGCGGAAATAATCTTCTTCCCGGAAGCAGCCGGTGCATTCCGGTCCGAACACGCGATCGCAAAGGGAACCGTCGGCCCGCACCTTGCCTCGGCCGGGACAGAAGAACCGGTGGTCCTGAACCGTCATCACCGCCGGCCCCAGGTCGGCCAGAACGGCCAAGAGGTGGGGGTTGAGGATGTTGTGGACATGGATCCGGTCCGGCCGGATCGCTTCCACCAGCCTGGCCAACCTGTCCCCCACCGCTTTTTCGTCGGCGAAGGACGCTTTTTTATCCAGCTTTTTCAGAAAATGGCGGGGCCATCGAGCTGCGAGACCGCCCGGCGGCAGACCTTCTTCGGCGGATTGGTCCGATCGGCCGTACAACCCGGCGGCTTGGACGCCATCCGGCCACCGGTCCAGGAGGGACAAGAGATGCCAATCGGCTCCGCCCCTGGCCGACCAGCGGTCATGAACATGGAGAACGAGCATTCATTCCTTGGTCTTTGGGAGGAGGCGAGCCGGTCCGGGCTTTTTTTAACACGGTCCAAGGCCGGCTCGTAAGGCCTGGATTCAAAAACGTTCAATCCGCGAAAGGCGGCCGTCGTGCGGCGTGCCTTGCCGTCCGGGGCCTGTCGGCCTCAGTACCGTTTCAGCCTGTCCTCGCTCAAAAC
>JAGVGV010000056.1 GCA_020056895.1 Deltaproteobacteria bacterium | reverse complement strand
GTCACGTCGTACAGCGTGCCCACGATTTCCGTGGGAGCCCCTTGGGCGTCCCGGCGGAGGGTTAGTTCGTCGTGGATCACCCGGTACCCGCCGTCCTGATGCCTCAGCCGGTATTCCACCGCCAACCGGTCCTCCTTGAACCAGTCTTGCGGAATGGACAGAATCCTGGGGACATCGTCGGGATGAAGGTTTTCCAGCCAGCATTCGGATCGGCCAAGGATGGATTCGGCCGAATAACCGAGAATCCGTGATACGTTCGGGCTGATGTACCGGGGTTTTTTCCGGGTAACGCGGCCTTCCGCCGCTTCCACCTGACAGTTGTAAAGAATCGTGGGGCTTACGGCCAAGAGCCGTTCCAACCGGGAGGACAGGACATCCCGTTCCAGCCGCTCCCCCGGCTTGGTGGACAGGTTGACCACCAACCCCAGGGACCCCTGGAATCGGCCGTGATCGAACAAGCCGTGAGGAAAAACCAGGGTGTCGACCACCATGCCGTCTTCCCGGCGCCATTGAATCGGGTAGGGTTCGTCAATTCCTTTGGGCCGCTTGGCCCATTCCCGATGGCGGACCGCCTGGTTGGCTTCGTCCATGAAATCTTCGGACCGACGGCCGATCAGTTCGGAAACGTTGGAAAAACCAAGCAACTGGGCCATGGGTTCATTGGATTCGACGATCCGGCCTTCAGCATCGAAAACCATGAAACCATCGCCCACGATTTCGAACAACCGCCGGACCTGAGCCTCGCGGGTTTTCAGGTAATTGAACAGTACGGAAGCGGATCCGCCGATGGCCAGGTACGAAACCACCTGGAACAACCATTCAACGGCGGCGTGCCCCACCCTGTCCGGCTGAGTCCAAATCAAAAAGGGGCCAAGCAGCAAGCCGGCCGCCAGGCTGGCGACCAGGGCGCCGGGAAAACGGAACAGCGCCGCGGCCAGAAGCACCGGGATGTACATCAAATGGGAGCCCCAGTGGATATCCTGGGAAAGCCAGGTAAAAAGCCCCGAACCCGCCAAAAACGCCAAGGTCGCGCCGCCCCAGATCCACCGGTTTCCCGGGCGAGGGTAAACCAAGGCCCGGAGCAGCCGGTTCGGGAACGGGCCGCTCTGGTTCTTGTGGTCGGTTGATTCGGATCGATCCATGCCCCATGCCTCCAAAAGGACCAACCGCCCTTAAGTATTTGTATTATTGGGCGGCATCATGGTTTTCAGTATAAAAATAACCGGATTTTCCATTTAGGCCCTCCATTCGCATGAAGGCGGACCGCCCCGCCGGCGTGTCCGCCCCCAACGAAAAGGTCTATCTCCTCGGCCTGGCTTGCCCCCCAGCAAACCCGGCGGTCCTCCGCTTTCGAATCATCTCGTTACTTCCAAGATACCCCTAGGACCGGGAAATGCCAACCCGCGCTCCGCTCCCGCGGTTTTCCTCGATCACGGGTTGGATCCTCGGGGAACGAAGGCATCACGGGTACATGGTTGGGGGGCCGGCGTCGGTTGGTCCGGCGGCCAAGCCTTCCCGGGTATGTGAATTATTTCTCCCAAGCTCCGGGCAAAAAAGGTTGACGCTGGCGCCTCCCCCCGCCAATAATGAACCTTCCATACGAGCCAGCGCGAGACATCAACCACTGTCGCCACCAGTTCCCGGGGGTTTCCATGAAGTTCAAGATCGGGATCGATGTGGGTGGAACCTTTACGGATTTTCTTCTGGCCCTGCCGGATGGGTCCAGCCGCATTTACAAGGTCCTGTCCACCCCGGACGACCCCAGCATCGCCACCATGAAAGGCCTGGGGGAAATGGCCGACGACGAAGGCTTGGCCCTGAAGGATTTCCTTGGGGAGGTCGAAGTCATCGTCCACGGCACCACGGTCACCACCAACGCCGTACTGACTTATACCGGAGCGCCCACGGGTTTGGTGACCACGGAGGGAGTCCGTGACGCCCTGGAAATGAGGCGGGGCGTCCGTGAGGAGCAGTACAACAACCGGTACCGCAACGTGGACCCCCTGGTCCGCCGGTATTTGCGCCGGCCCGTCCGGGGGCGGTTGGACCATGCCGGCCGCGAAGTGGCGCCCCTTTACACCGACGACGTGAAGGACGCGATCCGGGTGTTCAAGGCCGAAGGCGTTCAAGCCGTGGCCGTCTGCTTCATGAACTCGTTCGCCAACTCCGAACATGAACAGATCGCCGGGAAACTCCTTACCCAGTTCATGCCCCAGGCGTACCAGACCATCAGTTCCGAGTTGCTGCCGTCCATCCGTTTTTACGACCGGGTCTCCACTACGGTGCTCAACGCGTACGTGGGTCCCATTCTCAAGCGGTACCTGGACGCGCTCATCAAAAAGCTGGAAAATGCACGGTTCCCCGGCGTGCTTTTGATTATGCAGTCCAACGGCGGCGTGATCAGCCCCGAAGTGGCCATCCGTACGGCGGCGGCCACGCTGTTGTCGGGTCCGGCGGGTGGACCGGTGGCGGGCGTGGCGTACGCCTCCATCCAGGATTACGACGACCTGATTACCGTGGACATGGGGGGGACCAGTTTCGACGCGGCCCTCATC
>JAGVGV010000666.1 GCA_020056895.1 Deltaproteobacteria bacterium | reverse complement strand
GCGTTGCTCGCCGGATCGATGAAGGCGTCGGGGCGGGTTGGGGTGATCCTGAGCGGCGGCAACGTGGATGGCGCCACCATGGCCCGGATTCTGACCGAAGGCTGATTCCGTCCGATCATCGGTCCCGGGCGCCCAACCGTGGCCGCCGGAGGGTTCGGCTGGTATAATGAACCCCATTGGGCGGACGTACTGGAGGAGGGCCAGGCGCCATGTTGCTTGATGATCCCCAGGCCCTGAGGGATCGAATCCGCGAACTGACCGGCCGGGACATCCGGCCGCCGATCCGGATTACCGGCGACACCGTGAATTTTTTCGCCGTTCAGCCGGATATGGTGGTCCGGCTGGACGGCCGGGGCTATTTTATCCGGGGCCACGCGGTGGAGGGCCGGTTCGGTATCGACGATCAGCCCAAGTTCTGGGTAAAGTACGCTCTGGACCTGGAAACCGGCCGCCGAGTGGTGCTCAAGCTTACGTTTTACGAGGATTTCACCACTCGGATCGGTCCCTTTCTATTGAAAGCCCATCGCAGCCCGGAAAAGGAAAGCCGGATACTGGACCGGGTCCGCGATCATCCCCATTTCATGCAAGGGAAAACGGTTCCGGACGACAAAGGGCATCCGGTCCGGGTCATCGAATTCATTCGCGGGCCCAATTTTTTTCAGTATCTCAACCAAGTGGAACTGGACCACGAAACGTACTATCATCAGATGCTCCGGCCGGTGATGACCCGGCTGTTGGGCGCGTTCGAAGCCATGGCCGATCTGTTCCGGATGGGGGAACAGCACGGTGATATCCGCATTGACCACCTGCTGGTGAGCACCCAGGACGACCGGTACGTCTGGATCGATTTCGATTATCAGGTGGCCCACGGGGACTACGATTTATGGTGCCTGGGCAACCTGATCGTGTTCGCGGTGGGCAAAGGCAACCACACCCTTTCGTCCCTACACCGGCACCCAGGGGATTTTCCTCACGCTTTGGCCGATGCGGCCTTTGGCGACGACGATATGCTGATGGTCCATCCCCATCGGTTGTCCAGTTTGGGCAAGGTGTTCCCCTATCTGCCCGATCCGGTGATCCGTTTGCTGAAAAACTTTTCGGCCGGCACCAGGGTTTTTTACGACCAACCGGAACCGTTATTGAACGATTTTCGGGAAGCTTTGGAGAGCCTGCCCGAAAGTTGACCCCGCCAACATTTTTTCGGCCGAACCACCAAACCTTTTGCCGGGTCGCCGCGTATTGTCCCCATACTGGACCCGTTGGTCCAGGCATCGGGGGCTTTTTCTCGTTTTTCCTTGAATGATCAACATCAAAAAGGAGTGGGAACGATGAAACGGGTGATGCTGTTGGCGGCGTTGGCGGTGTTTGGTTTCGTTGGCCTGTTCACGGCGGTTCCGGCCATGGCTCAAGGGACAATCAAGGAAACGGCGGATTTCAAGATCACCGTGCCGGCCGGTTGGGAGTTCAGCGATTTCGGTAACGGCGCGGTTCAGACCTATAATAAAATGGGCACGTTCATGATCGAACTGAAAAAAGCCGGCGAAAACATGACGGACAAGGATGTCGAGGCCGGCGTCGCGTCCCTGGCTCAACAATATAAAGGGACCACTCCGGAAAAAGTGGAGATGCTGGGGCTGACCTTTTACAAGACCACTTTCGACCGGTCGTCTCAGCACCATACCTTTTACGCGGCCATCAACAAAAACGGCAAAAAAGTCTCCATCGACCTGATGGGCCCCGACCACGAAAAGGGCGCGAACCTTCAGGGCGCGTTCAAATCCATCGCGCTGAAGTAAAATCCTGGGCGGTTTCAATGAAAAAGGGGGGGGAGCCGTTTGCGGCTTTCCCCCATCCTTTTGAAACGATCCCTTTGGGGATGGGTCACTGAACGTCCGGACTCTGCTCGTTATCCTCGCCGTTTCTTCTGTTCAAATCCTTAATCACCCCTGGATCGAAGGTCGGGTCCGTTTTCCCTGGGGTAATGATGCTGTCCCGCGAAGAATCCGTTTGGGTGTTGGACGAAGAGCCCATATTCCGGTCCCGATCGGCACGGTCGCGGGCTGGTGTTTCAGGAGGAGCGGCTTTGGTCATTAAGATGGGCCGGTTTTCGGTCGGCTCGAAGCCGAACGTTAACGGCGGGCCAACGGGTTCGCCGTCGGGCCGCATGGCCGCGGGTCCCAGATCGCTGGTCCGGTCAGCCGGGCTGAACGTCAGGAGCCCGATTCCACAAGCCAGGACACAAACGATGGTTAGGAAAAGCGATTTGTTTTTCATGCCAATGTCCTCTCCTTCGGGAAAAATTTATAGGGTCGTTTGGTTAATTCCATTCCGCCGATCCCCGCGCCTTGACCGGGCCACTTCGGGTGGGGCAGGTCAAGGCCTGACCGGGAACCTCAAATATTACCCTTAACCCATGCTTCCCGGATGAGCCGCCCGGCCAAGGCTCTTTCATGGGAATTGATAATAGGCTATCAGGGGGCCGCGTTTTCTTCCACTCAAGCCGTCCATGCTCTCCGCCTTGACAAGACCCGCCGCCGCCCGTATGAATGGGGGCATGTCCCGACCCGAACCCAATCCTCACGATCTTCGAGCCCGGTTGTTCAAGGCCCTGGCCAATCCTCACCGGCTGGCCATTCTGGAACGCTTGGCCGCCTGTTGCGCCCCCGGCGTGGTATGGCAGGCGCCCGATTCGGCCACGACCAACGTGGGCGACCTGGGCAACGGCCTGGGCATCGCCGGCTCGACGCTGTCCCACCATCTCAAGGAATTGATCCACGCCGGTCTGATCCGGACCGAGCGTCGAGGCAAAAACGTGGCCTGCTGGCTGGACCCCGACGTATTGCGGGATCTGGCCGAATATTTCCAAAGCCTGCTCACCAACCCCCAGGCCGAAATTCCCGATCTTAGGCTGAAACCGGAATAATCCCGGGTTTGCTTCAGACCCGCCGATACGTTTCCCCTTCCCGGATCACTTGGCCGGCGGCCATCAGCCGGGCCAGATGCCGCCGCATCAATCCCCATTCCCCAAAGTCGTAAAACATTTTCGGTTCCCTCGGCCGGCCGTACGCGATCCGGGCATCGATGATCTGGTCCCGGTTCCGGGGTTGGTCCAACAAGTCCATCAACCGGGCCTCCCGGATCGCGATCACCCCCAGGTACCGGTCCCAGGCTTCGCCCGGTTCCTCGGAAAACACCCCCTGCTCGTGGCTGGTCAGCCAGACTTGGGCCGGCAAGGTTTTCAGCCTCGCCACGGATTTTTCCACCTGGTCGATGTCCGAAGCCATGTCGCCGTAATAGGGGCCGAAGGGGGTGAGGTCGTAATCCCCCAGGAACAGCACTTTTTCTTCCGGGAACCAGAAGGACAGATGCCCTTGGGTATGCCCGGGAGTGAGGAGAATGTCCACCGTTACTCCGCCCAGGTCCCGGCGGCCGGGTTCAAGAGGACGGGGCAGCGGCCGAGGGCGGTAGCGGAACAGTTCGGTCATGAACCGGACCCATTCCGGCCGGTCTTCAATGGGCGGCCCGTAATAATCCATGAACGTGTCCAGGCTGGTCATGGCCGGGGCGTCCAGGGGATGGGCGAAAAGGGGAAGATCGTCGAAAAGGTCCAGATGAAGGAAGTGATCTTCGTGAAAGTGGGACAGCCACACTTCGTCCACGCCGGGGTTTTCCCGGATGGCCGCCAACCGGTCCCGGTCCGACCCGGGATCGATCAACACCCGGGTGTGGCCTTGGATGTACAGGGAATGGCAATAAGGGTACCGGCCTCGGTTGGGTCCGGGGAGAAGGGTGATCGGTCCGAAGCGGTACTCGTCGGTCATGGAACCGGCCTCCAAAGGAAAATGGATGGATTCGGAATTCGGATGTTCGGTTGTCACGGGGTCAGTTGGAACTGGAGCCGTTGGCTTTTGGGGTCGTTGGCCGATCCCGGTTGAACGAAGAGGACGATTCCCGTTCCGCTTTTTTCTAGTTGCACCGGCTTGCCTGTCAGGGCGTCCGGCGGAAGGGCCGCGATGTACCGAGGGACCAGATCGGCCATGTCTTCCGGCCAGGCGTTCCTTTCCACCCGGAAAGCCTTGACGGCCATCGCCAGGGCCGCCAGTTCCCGGCGGGCTTGAGCCTGGGCGGCGACGCGGTACAACTGGTCGAAATCGGGGATCATCATCGAGGTGATCAACCCGCCGGGGTCCGTTTCCCAGGACCGGGCCAAGCCGGACCCCACCATAAGATATTGAGGATACGGCCGGGCGGCGTCGGCTTTGGCCAAGGCCATTTTTTCCCGAATGGCCGCTAGATCCTCCGGCATCAGGAACGGCCGCCAATAGTATTGGATTACGGGCGGAAGGAGCGACGTCAGGGTTCGGCCGCGGTCTCCCTGGTCCATGGCCAGACGAACGCCTTCGGAAAAACCGGGATACCCATCCGACCCCAGCCCGGCGGCCAGTTGGACCAGCGCCGCTTCTTCCATGCTCAAGGCCCGTTCCATGTCCGGAGCGGTGGATTCGGGCAACGGCACGGGCAGGTGGTCCAGAACCGAAGGCGGAACGGGGGCTTTTTTCAAAAAATCCTCCAGGGCGTTCACGTAGGCGTTCGACAGCCCGGCGGCGACCATCTGGGCCGCCAGCGTGGGCCACCGCCGCACTTGGCCGGCCAT
>JAGVGV010000399.1 GCA_020056895.1 Deltaproteobacteria bacterium | reverse complement strand
GGGGCCGCCCCCGGGAAGGAGGCCGACCGAACCCAATCTCGAACATATGGAAATCTACCACCAAATCGTTGAAAACATTCGCGGCCTTCTGGCCCGGATTCTGGAACCCAGGCTGGACCTGGACGCCTTCTTGGCCTGGGTGGCCCGAATGGCCCGGGATCTGGACCCGGAACACCTGGAAACCCGGGTGTATGAAGTCGATTTTATTGAAAATTTCTTATATTTAAAAACCAGCACCCAGTTGGATGTTTGCGCTCTTTCCGAAGGCGACCGGACCTTTCGCATTCTCCCCAAGACCGTGACCGGGGACGCCACCATCGAGAACCGCCCCGTGGTGGGGACGGCCGAGGAGGGGTACGGCCTGGGCCGGTTTGGCCCCGGAGGGGAGACTCGGGCCGCTTTTCCCATTGAATTTCACGATGTGGACCTTCCCGAAGGCCGCACGAAGTATGTGCTGGTGGTGGACCGGAAAAACGGGGGCTGTCTGGAGCCCCAGGTGGTTTCGGCGCTCAACGATTACGCCGTGCTGGCCGGCCTGGCCATCAGCATCAAGGAACTCAGGGACAAGTTAAGCCGTTTTTACGAGGAGAACCGGAACCTGGTTTTGACCGGCCAGCATTCGGCGGCCATCGGCCACGACATCCGGTCGCTCAACGTAGGCGTGGGCGGGTACGTGGGGTTGGCGCTCAAGCTCCTCGCCGGCGATGACGCGGACGCCCGCCGGGCCAAGGCTCGGGACCTGTTGTCCATGGCCCAGGAAAACGCCCGTCAGATCGAAGTGCTCTTGGGCAATTTCGCTCAGTTCAACCGCCAGCGGATGATCCTGAACCGGGATACGGACCTGGTGAACGCGGTGGCCCGAAAGATCGAATCCTTGCGGCACCGGGCGGACATGGGCCGCTGGCTGGACCTGGAATTGTCGCTCCCCGAAACGCCTTCGGGCATTCTGGTGGACGCGGACTGGTTCAGCACCGTGGTGGAAAACCTGGTGAAGAACAGCGTGGACGCCTGCGGCGGTTTGACGCGGATGTACGTAACCCTGAAAGTGGACCCGGACCGGGTGCAACTGATTTTCGAGGATGACTGCGGCGGAATCCCATCGGACATCATCCGCGATATTTTCACGCCCTTTCGGTCCGGCAAGAAGAAAGGGCACGGGCTGGGCCTGGCCAATGCGCGCAAGGTCGTCGAAGACCATGGGGGCACGATCTTCGTGACCAGCCGGGCCGGCCACGGAGCGGTATTCACGATCGAGTTCGGGAAAAACGCCTGAAGCGTCCCACAACGATCCCAGATGGAGTTTCGTCCCCCGAGCACAGCCCGGGGGATCGCCGACACTCCCGCCCCTCGCTCACCAACCCCGCTCCTTCAAAATCTTCTGGATCATTTCGTCGTTTTTCTTTTCCACCAGGATCAGTTTGTTGGCCTTGGCCCGCTTGATCTTTTCCATCAGCGTTTCGATGTCCGCCGGTTTTTCCATGAAGTCCAGGGCTCCCAGCTTCATGGCCGTAATGCCCTTTTCCACCGTGGCCCGTCCCGTGAGCAGAATTACCTGGACTTCCGGCCGGATTTCCTTGAGCGCCTGAAGCACTTCCAGTCCGTCCATTTCCGGCATCAGCAGGTCCAGAACAATGGCGTCGAAGTTTTCCTTCTTCGCCAGCTCAATGGCTTCCTTGGGGGAACTGGTGGTGGTGGGGGCCACGCCTCGAAGGCTCATCCGTTCGGACAGGGTTTGAAGGAAATCCACCTCGTCATCAACGAACAACACGTTATCGGACATGATTTTTTCTCCTTTTCAAAGGACGGGTTGTTACTGTTTGGGGTGATCCGGTATGGACCAGGTCAGGCCAACGGCCAGACCCGTGGACACCACCTTGGGTCCCCAGGCCGGAAGGTCTTCGGCCAACAGGCTTTCCACCGACCGGGCCGCGCCAGCCACGTCCGCCGAGCCAACGGCATCGGACGGCTGGAACCAAATGGCCGGAGTCCTTGGATCCAGGGCCACATCGACACGGCGGTATTTTTCGGGGCGGCCGAGCAGGCCGTCCAGCACCGCGAACATGGCCATCAACCATTCCAGCCGTGTGCCGGGGCCTCGAAGGGACACCGGCTCCAACGATGGTTCCAGCTTGGCGCCCAGCCGGTCCGCGTGCCGCCGGTACAACCGGAGGGCCAACAAAACCACCTCGTCCAGGTCCACCGGGCCTTCCAGAACGTCCACCACATGGCCGAACCGGTTCAGGCTGCCGGCGATCTCGTCCGTGGTTTTCACGTTGGCTTTCAGGCGCTTGACCACGGCGGTCAAACGCTCGGTATTGAGCGGCCGGCCCAGTTCTTCCGCCATTTCAATCAAATCTCCGGCCAGGCCGGCGTTTTCATTGAGCACGGCCAGAGCGTTTTTCAATTCGTGGGAAAGCGAAGCCACCACGCGGCCGAAAAACCTTGGTTCCTTTTCACTGGTCATGGTTGGCGCCTTTCCCTTCCCGTTGGCCTGAACCGCCCGAGGCCAAGGCGGAATGGATCCTGTCGATGATCTCTTCCAAGGGCACGGGTTTGACCAGGTACGCCCAGGCTTCCTGGCTGGCGTCCTTGAAATCCTGGTGGGACCCGTGCCCGGTCAAAAAGATGAATTTGAGACCGGGATGCTGTTTCTGAAGCCGCCGCTGGAGATCCAGGCCGCTCATCCGGGGCATCTTCACGTCCAGGACCGCCAGGTCGTATTCCCGTTCGCCGGACAGGCGGAGGGCCTCTTCCGGCCGGGTGGTCCAATCCGCTTCGATGTTCCGGAAGGACAACCGTTCAGCCAAGGCGGACACCAGCTCTTCCTCGTCGTCCACTAAAAGGATCCGCATGTGTTCCCCTCTTCTTCCTCCACATCTGAAACCGGACGGCAGACCAGCGGCAGGGCTACGGTCACCCGGGTGCCCACGCCCACCGTGCTTGAAACGTCGATCACGCCCCCCAGCTTTTTTACCAGGCCCGACGTGATGGTCAGGCCCAGGCCGGTTCCGCCCGTTTCCTTTTTGGTCGAAAAAAATGGTTCAAAAATATGTTCCAGGTTTTCTTCCGGAATCCCCGCGCCGTCATCGGCCACGGTCAACCGGACCAGGTCCGGCCGTACCAGCCGGGCCTCGATGTCCAGCCGGCCGGATTCGTTCATGGCGGCGAAGGCGTTGGTGATCAGGTTGAGCAATATTTGCTGGAGCTTGCCTCGGTCGCTGGCGATTTCCAGAGTGTCCGGAGTCACCTGAACCTGCACGTGGATGGACCGGTATTCGGCCTCCTTGGTCACGAATCCCAGAGTCTCTTCAATGGCCCCGGCCAGGTTGAACCGATCGATCCGCATGTCCAAATGCCGGGTAAAACTCAGGAGCCGCCGGGTGATGGTCCCGCCTCGTTCCACGGATCGTTGGATCGAATCGATCAACCCCTGGAACCGTTCATCGCCCACGGTTTCCGGCCGGTATTTCAATATATCGCGGATCAAACCGGCTTTTTCGCCGATCACCGCCAGGGGATTGTTGATTTCGTGAGCCACTCCGGCGGCCAGGCTGCCAATGCTGGCCATGCGGTTGATCCGTTCCACCCCTTCCAGCATGGCGATCTGCTTCATATCCGCCCGGTGAAGCCGGTTGTAAAAATACGTGGCCACGCCCAAAATGAAGACCAGAATGAGCACCACGCTGATGGCCAGGAAGGCCAGGAGCTGGATCCGGGTGGTGTACCAGGACCGCAAGAGTTCGTCCGTGGGCTGGATGACCATCAGAATAAAGGGCGAATCCGGAATATAGGCGTAGGCCACCACCTGAGACCGGCCCTGGGCGTCGGTGGTTTCGAACACTTCGGTATGTTCGGAATGGGGCGGGATTGGAAGTTTGACCCGGCCCAGCACCGGTCCGTGGAGCAGGCTGGGGGTCTGAAGCACGCCTTGACGGTTGATGATGAAGGAATCGCCGCCGCCGATGAGTTCCAACCGGGCCAGATCGTTGAACCGGCCGGTATCCAGGGCGGCCCGTAGCAGAAGAAAACCGCCCCCCCCATCCAGGGTTTTCACCACGGCCACGAAGTGAGGCGCGCCGCGGTACCCCAGGAATACATCGCTGACGAAGGTCCCCTTTCGCGAAGCCTGTTCAAACCAAGCCTCGCCCCGGTAATTCCTCCGGTCCAGCGGATAATCCCCCACGTACGGATGCTGGTTGCCATTCTGGTCCACCAACCCCAGGTCCGCGAACCCTAGAAAGCTCACCTGCAGATGTTCCAGAATCCCGCCCAACCGGTCCGGGTCTTTAAGCTGATCCGCGCTGTTTTCCAAAACCACCAAGTCCAGAGCGCTGATGCTTTCGGACAGATAATTGCTGATGGACCGTTTGGCGTTGGACACGACTCGGGCGGTCCGGGACCGGGCTTCGCCCTGGACGGCTCGTTCGGTGATGGTGTAATCGGCCAGACCGGTCACCACCAGGGGGGTCAGGGTCACCAGGGCCATGATCAGAATGGTGGCCAGCCAGGCCTGCCGGTAGTCGAGCATCCCCCGGAAAGGGGATCCGGCCGCCGCCTGATGGAGGAACTGAGGTTTGATGGCCTGGTGAAGGGCCATGATCTAGGCCTCCCATCCTTCAGGAGGGCGAAGAGGAGAACGCCCCCTCCCCGCTTCGCCCGCCGGGGGTTGATACCTTGAGTGGTTGATGGCGCCCGGGCAAGACCCGCATCGCCCGACCAACCACTTTTTTACGAACCGATCCGGCCGTTCCTTCGCGCCTAATTCCGATCGGAATGGGCCCGCACTTTTTCGTTGGCCGCTTTCAGCACTTCGGTCAACGCTTCAATGTCGAAAGGTTTCCGCAAGTACGCGAAAGCGCCCAGATCCAGGCAGACCTGGCGGTCCTCGTCCGAACCGTGACCGGTCAGAATGATGACTTCGATCTTGGGGTTCTTGGCCTTGACCCGCCGGAGAACCTCGATGCCGTCAATCCCGGGCATCTTGAGGTCCAGGATCATCACGTCGGGTTCTTCCTGGCCGATGGTTTCGAGGGCCGATTCGCCGTCGTACACCACATGGGACCCCATTTCGCGCATCTGGAGCCGTTCGGAAAGGCTCTGGACGAATTCCCGTTCATCGTCCACCAATAGCACCTTGGACGGCATGTCGAAGTTGGCTTTCCGGTAGATGTCGGTCTGGTAGAAATCCGGACCCACCTTGAATTCCACGTCTTTTACGCCGTCCACCTGGCGGGTATGGCCGGCCAGGTCTTCTTCCAGACGGGAAAGAAGCATCACGTTCTTGTTGATGGTGATGGTGATTCGGCCGTCCCGAGCCGCCACACCCACGTTGTGGCCGGCTTCGGCCAGCCGGACTTCCACCCGCGAGGCCAGGATCAGGTCGTCCACCGCGCTTCGGGAGGCCGCCGTGGTGGCCAAAACCGGTTTTTCCAGGTTGGCCAGGATCAGTTCCACGGCCTTTTCCACCGAAGTCTGGTGCATGGGGAGCACGATGTCGTATTGGGACGCGGACCAGGGGTCCTTGTGGCGGCTGATGTTTTCGATCCAGGCGGCGCAGTCTTCATCATGCGCCCGAATCTGCTTCAAGGCCTCTTTTTCGGACAGGCCGTGGAGTTCATGCGCATGGCGGACTCGGGACTGGATGTCCGCGATAAGGCAAACTTTCAGGACATGCGAGACCGAAGGGGGGATCAGCAGCCCGGTGAAGCCCATGAACAACAGGCCGTCGTCCTTGAGCCGCTGGGCCGCGGCCAGCCGGAGCCAGGCGATGGACCGTTCCTTTTCATGAGTGAACCGGCTGAACAGAGACCGGCTGGACGTCATGGCCCGGGCCAGCTTGGCTTCATCCATGCCGGAGGCCTGAGCCGCCGGTCCAATCACGTCCTCGTCCCGAACCACTTGGTACCCGGTCTGGTCCGCCACCCGTTCCACCACTTCCTGCCTGAAGCAGAAGTTCCCGCCGAAAATGCTGACTATGGACATGGATCGATCCTCCAAAAATTCCTAAACAAGTTGGCAGACCACGGTCAGGGGGCACCGTTGTTCTTCGCCCATGGCGTGGGCGTGGTCGTGAACCTTGTGGAGCGCCGCTTCGGTATTGGGATGGATGTGATCGCGGCCGATCTTTTCGATCAGGTGGGTTCGTTTCAGGACATCCATCACCGTTTCGTTCACGCCGCACAGGGACACATCCACGCCTCGGCTCCGGCAGCGGTCAATCATCAGAGACAAAGCCTCTTCCCCCGACGCATCCAGATCGTTGATGCCGTCGGCCACCAGAACCAGGTGCTTAAGGTTCTTTCGTTCCCTCAGCCGGGCCGTGATCTGGTCTTCCAGAAAGCTGGCGTTGGCGAAGAACAGGGGGCCGTCGAACCGCACCATGTCCACGTACTCGCATTCCATCAAACCGTGAATCCGGGCATCCCGTAGAATTTCATCCGGCGCCCGGGACAGAAAGCGGATCCGCGGCCGCATGCTTTTATACAGAAAGACTCCCAGCGAAAGAGCCACGCCGATCATGATGCCCTTGTCCAGATGAGGGGCGAAAATCAGAGTGGCGATGAAGCTGAGGACCGATATGGCGCCGTCGTACCACTTGGCGTGCCAGGCGTGAATGAAACCGGACATGTTGATCAAGCTGATCACGGCCATCATGATCACCGCCGCCAGCACGGCCTGGGGCAGATGGTACAAAAGAGGCGTGAAGAGAAACAGGGTGATGACCACCATCACGCTGGTGACCACGCTGGAAAGCCCCGTAATGGCCCCGGATTGAAGGTTGACCGCGGACCGGGAAAACGAACCGGACACCGGATAGCTTCGGCCCAAGGCTCCCAGCATGTTGGCCAGCCCCTGGCCGATGAGTTCCTGGTTGGGATCGAGGCGCTGTCCCGTTTTGGCGGCCATGGCCTTGGCGATGGAAATGGCTTCCATGAACCCCAGGATGGAAATGATGACCGCGTAAGGCAACAGCTTGAGAACCACGCCCAAATCGATATGGGGAAAGGCGAAAGCCGGCAGACCCTTGGGAATGGTTCCGACTACCGCGCCGCCGCCCATCAGAACCATTCCCTGGGGGTCCAAGGCCGTGTTGCCCACCTTGAGGCGCCAGGTCCGATCATCCCCGCCTTCCGGCTTCGCGCCGCCGTCCGTTTTCAACCGGAAGGTCATCCGCCCGTCGGCGCCCTGGATGCCGGTAAACAGCATGAATCTTAACCTGGCCCGTTCCTGGGCGGCCTGAGTATCCAATTCCTCGATCCGGTATTCCACCACCCTGAGGTCCCGTTCCAGATTCAATCGGGCCACCGAATCATGCTTTTTTTGAGCCTCTTCGATGGCGGTGTTGAGCCGGGTTCGGTCCTTGGCCAGGGCCGGGAGTTCGGCCATGAACCCGTTGAACCGTTCGATGGCCTGAACCGCTTCGGGCGCTTCGATCCGGCGGATGTCCACCTTTTCGTCGTGCTGGAACCCCATGGCCCAGGAAATCAAGGTGGTCACGGCCACGGCCGCCAGCACCGCCGGCAGCCGGGGGTTGATCCGCCGGATGACCCACATCAGGGCGAAGGCGCCGGCGCCCATGAACAGCGTGGGCCAGTGGGCAAAGTGCCAGGCCGCCTGAACCGCCCGCGTCACCGTTTCGTAATGGTGTTCGGCGTTATCCACCGACACGCCCAGCAGGTTGGCCAACTGGCTGGTGGCGATGATGATGGCGGCGGCGTTGGTGAATCCGTTGACCACCGGGTGGGACAGGAAATTGACCACCAGCCCCAGCCGCAAGACGCCCAACAGAAGCTGAAAAGCGCCCACCAACAGGGCCAGCAATATGGCATAGGCCACGAAAGCTTCGCTGCCCATGGTGGCCAAAGGCGCCAGGCTGGCGGACGTCATGAGCGACACCACGGCCACCGGACCCGTGGCCAATTGCCGGCTGGACCCGAACAAGGCCGCGATCATGGGGGGCAGGAACGAGGCGTACAAACCATAGTACGCCGGCAGACCGGCCAGTTGGGCGTAGGCCATGCTCTGGGGAATCAGCACCAGAGCCACCGTGATGCCGGCCACCAGATCGAGCTTGAACTTTTCGCTCGAGTACGACCGGAACCAATCCAAAAACGGGAGCACGCGGGTCAACATGGTTTTTCCTCACCCTGGGTCACGATGTTCAGGCAGGCCTTGACGCAGTCTTCGTACAAAAGCCCGGCCTCGTACAGGTTGTAGGTTTTCAGCCGGGCCAGGCCATCCACCAGGGTGAACAGGATCATGGCGGTTTTCCGGCTGGGCGGACGCTTCAGCACTCCATCTTCGGCGAGCCGTTGGAGGGCTTTTTCAAACAGGTCGATCAGGCTTTCGTAAATGGCCACCAGGTGTTCCCGGCAGACGGGGTTTTCCCGGGCGATCAGATGGGGATAGTACCGGTGGATGAGCAACAGGCCGTATTCCATATGGGAGGCCAGATGGAAATAGAAATAGATGGTGCCTTCGATCATCTGGAGGCCGCTGGGGAACTGGTGCTCGGTCTGGAAGGCTTCGAATTCCCGGAGAATGGTTTCCCGAAGGTTTTGGAGGACGGCGATGAAGAGGTCTTCCTTGGTTTTGAAATGGTAAAAAATGGTGCCTTCGGCGACTTCGCAGGCCTGGGCGAGCTGGGCGGTGGAGGTGTCGGTGAAGCCCTGATAGGCGAAGAGTCGGGTGGCGACTTGGATGATTTTGTCTTTTCGGTTCATGGGTTCCTTCACTGAGTGCTCACTATAAAAATAGAATACACCCAAGCCCCAATGCCTGTCAAATATTTTTATTTTTAGTGATTCAAGTAGGATAGATCAATATTCCGGAATAAACCGTAACCTGAGTGAGCACTCAGCTCAGTTTTTCGGGCCCCAGAACCTTGCTCATTGAAAAAAGGAAAAACGAGGCGGAATAATACCAAGCGGCCTTCAATGGGCGAGGCGTGCCTCGCCCTCTCACTTTCACATCAAATCCATATAACACTGCCTTTTCAGCCTCTTCCGCGGAGGAGTGTTTTCAATCCCGCGTCCGAGGCCCGTCGGTACACGTCCTTCAATACCGGAAAAAAACCATCCGCTCCCCGCCAGAAGGGAAAGGAACCCAACCGCTGAAGAAGGGTCCCATCGACCTGGGGAATCTGGACCGACCCGGGGAGAGTATCGCCGGGGTTTTCATCCACCGCCCAGAAGGCATCCGGATCGGCGGGTAAGGGTTCCGGATCGGAGCGAGGGCTATCCGGGATTGGAACCGCCGGTGTTTCTCCGGTTTCACCGGGAGGCGCCGCGTCGATTCGACCGCCCAGTTTGGCCAGAAGTTCATCCCGGGATTGGCCGCGCAGTTTGAAGAGCAGAAAGGGGTCCCGATCGAACTCTTCGCCGATGATGTAATACACGGCGGCGATGTGTTTGCAGGGGTTGGACCAGTCCGGACAGGAGCACTTGGTTTTCAGATCGCCTGTTTTCTCGGGGAAAAGAGATAGTTTCACCCGCCCGAAAACCTCTTCGATTTTTTCCGGCATTTCGCCGGCCAGCAGCTTGGCCGCGAAAAGGGCCTGTTCGGACAGTGCTTGGCCCAGCTTATCCCAGTCCTTTTCGGGGATGACGGGAATGCGGATGTCCACCTGGTACGGCTCCGGGTACGACCCCTGGACCTGGGCCTTGACCACCCCTTTGTCCATGTCGATGGAAATCACCTGCCCCCGGCGGGCGTACGACCGGCCTCGGTTCAACCGGGCGCCGATATCGAAACTTTCCAAAACGTGAATCCACCGTTTGGCCCACCAGGTCTGGCCGAAGGCTCCGCGCTTGGTCTGGGCCTTGATGCCGCCCTTGGCCTTCCGGGGCGTGGATGGCGGAAAGTAATAATAATCATTTCGCCAGCGAGCCATGTCATTCCCCCAGCGCATCCCGCCTCAGGGCCAGAATGCCGCGCAGTTCATCGTTGGATAATTCCGTCAGCCAGCCTTCACCGGTTCCCACCACGTTTTCGGCCACGTTCCGTTTCCGGTCGATGATCTCGTCGATCTTCTCTTCCAGGGTTCCGGCGCAGATGAACTTGTGGACCTGTACGTTTTTTTGCTGGCCAATCCGGAAAGCCCGGTCCGTAGCCTGATTTTCCACGGCTGGATTCCACCACCGGTCGTAATGGAACACATGGTTGGCGCCGGTCAGGTTCAGGCCGG
>JAGVGV010000664.1 GCA_020056895.1 Deltaproteobacteria bacterium | reverse complement strand
CCTGGCGCCGCTGATTCAGCGGGAAATCCTTTACCGCCTGCTCATGGGCGATCAGGGGCCGCGCCTAAGGCAGATCGCGGCGGCGGGGAGCCATGGCCATCAGGTCGCACGGGCCATCGACTGGCTGAAGGGAAACTTCACCCGGCCGCTGCGCGTCGATGACCTGGCGGCTCATGCCCGGATGAGCATCTCGACCTTTCATCACCACTTCCGTGCCTTGACGGCCATGAGCCCGCTCCAGTTCCAGAAGTGGCTGCGGCTGCATGAAGCACGGCGGCTGATGCTTACGGAACACCTGGATGCGGCCTCCGCGTCGTTCCAGGTGGGTTATGAAAGCCCGTCCCAGTTCAGCCGCGAATACAACCGCCTGTTCGGCGCTCCGCCGCTACGGGACATCAAGAGCTTGAATCAAATGGCCGTCAGCGAAAGGGCTTAGTAAATAGAGCCTCAAAATTGTACGGGCGAGGCATGCCTCGCCCGGAACAAATTGGGTTGAAGATTGCTTGACCGCCTGTTGGTCTCTAGAACCTATCCCCAAATAAGGAATTTGCCCTTGGGGCGAGGAGGAGACGGAAAGCCAACCGCGGGAATATTGGACATATTTTGAGGATTGGATTCCACCATCCGACGACGCATCCAGGGCCAAAGACCTATTTTGGAATGAGTTCTAATGACCATCCTCCGGCTTCTATTTCTCGCCCACCGGTTTGAATTCTTCGCCTTCCACGGTGATGAGAATCGGCTCCACCTGGTATTCACCCGAGGCGTCGAACTGGAACCGGCCGGTCACGCCGGGGAAGGGGCCCAGCTTGTGGAGTTCCTGGACCATCTGATCCCGGGTGGACACATGTTTCTGGTCCATCAAAAAAAGGAGCAGCCGGCCGGCGTCGTACCCATAGGCCTCGAACTGGCCGGGCACGGCGGCCGGGTCGTTCACTTCCTTCCGGTACAGTTCAACGAATTCCTTGACTTCGGGTCGGTCCACGCCGGGGAAAAAGGCGGTGGGGACCACGCAGTTCTGCACGTACCGGGCGGTGTTGGATAACAGCTGGGGCTTGTGCCAGAGCGAACTGCCCAAAAACTTCATCTTGATGATGTCGTGGTAGGGAAACTGGGGCGCGATCATGGTCACGGCGCTGGGACCATCGGGTAGAAATACCGCCTCGAACCCCACCTGAACCTTCCGGCCGGCCGATACCTTCCGCGCCGCCTTGCCCACGCCGGCCAGTTTTTGGATGGGTTCGGAAAATTCCTTGGCGTCCGGTTTGTATGCCACCGAAGAGACCACCCGGCCGCCCAGCCGCTGGACTTCCTTTTCAAAATAGCCGTGCATGCCCCGGCCGTACGCGTCGTCGGGGTACAGGGAGGCCAGCCGTCCGTATCCCAAGGCGCCGATGGCGTACCGGGCCATGGCCTCGGCCTGGGCCTTGGGCGTCAGGAACAACCGGAACACATTGGACCCGCTTTGGGTAATGCCTTCCCGCTGAGTCACGGTGATCATGGGGATTTTCTTTTCCTGGGCCTTGGGCGCGGCCTTGCCCGCTTCGGCGCTCAACAAGGGCCCGACCACGGCCAGAATATCGCTTCGGCCGGAAAGATCATCCACCATTTTGGCGGCGGTATCGGAATTGCCCTTGGTATCCAGAACCACCAAGTCGGATTTGAACCCCTTGGTGGCCGGCCGGTGGTTCTTGAAGGCGATTTTCATACCCTTGAGCACCAATTGGCCCACGTCGGACCACTTGTTTTCGCTCAACGGCAAAATAGCGGCCACATTCATGGACGAATAATCGCCCACGGGCACGGCCACGGGTCCTTCCACGGGGCCGGTCGCGGGACCGGCCGGGGTTTCCTTGAGCGGCTGAGGCGCGGCGCCGGCGGTCCAGAAATCCTGGCCCAGTTTGAGGGGGGGCGGAGTTTCTCCGGCGTCGATGGCGGCCCGAGCCTTCTGAGCCTGGCCGGTCATCAGATGCGTACCGAATTTTTCACTAAAAGCATCCAGAAGCGCCACCGCTTCGCCCTTGTTCCCCATCTCGTACTGACGATACGCCAGGATCAAGAGGACGTACCCGGCCGGGTAGTCTTCGCCGTATTTGGCGGGGTACGTTTGGAGTTCATCCGTGGGAGTGGCCATCAGGGCGGCCTGGACCCCTTGGTCCGCTTCGAACCGGGTGTAGTCGTCGGCCGCGTCCACGTACGTGGGCAGAAGAAAAGTCAAGGCCTGGGCGGGATCGCTCCGGGCCAGATGCGCCCGGCCCAGGTGAATCCGCACCTTTTGCCGTTCTTCGGTTTTGGTGGTTTGGGCCAGGAGCTTGTTGAACGCCTCGACGGCCTGATCCGGCCGGCCGGCCTGGATCAACAACGGCCCTAAACGGTACGCCACTTCCTTGGAAAAGGCGCTGGTTGGATATTTTTCCTGGAATGTCTGGTATGTGGTGATGGCCTGGTCTTTTCGGCCCAGGTGTTCCTGGCAAAGACCGGCCGAAGCCAGGGCATAATCCGCCTGGTCGGACTGAGGCGAAAGCCGAAGGAATTCCTCGTATTTGGACAGGGCTTCCTCGAACCGCTTGCCTCGTTGGGCTTCTTCGGCCTCTTTGAGCAGCCCCCGCTGGCCCGCCGGAGTCGATGGGCCGGTCGGTTGGCCGCCGGAACCCGAAGAGCCGGGGCTCGATCCCGGGATGCTGACCTTGGGTTTCCGGATCAGGTCCCCAAGGCACCCCGTGGCCAACACCAAACAAAGCGCGAGGACGATGGCAAACGCGTAGGGATGACGTCTTTTCGTTTCCATGGCCCGGGATTATAACCCAGAACGTCCGGCCAAGACAAGAGACGGCCAATCCTCCCGAAATCCTATCGCTTATACGCTCCGGCCGCCCCTTCGGCCAGCTCGGCCGCCTGGATCGGCTCGGATTCCTTCCGGGGCGCCAGCAGGTACATAACCGGAATCACGACCAGCGCCAGCAGGGCGGAAAGAAAAATCCCGCCCACCGAGGCCACGCCGATGCCCACGGTCAGTTCGCTGCCCAACCCGGACGCCGTGGCCAGAGGAAACATGCCCACGATGGCCGCCAACGTAATCATGATCACGGGTCGGAACTGAGCCGCCACCGCGCCGATCATGGCCTCGGCCTCCCCCCGGCCCTGCTTCCGGAACGTGGCAACCTGATCCAGAATCAGCACCGCGTTGTTCACCACAATGCCGATCAGCATCACCACTCCCAGCAGAACGTAAATGGTGATGCTGGCGCCGGTGAGGAACAGGGCCCAGAACACGCCGATCAAAGCCAGGGGAATGGTGGTCATGATCAAAAAAGGCTGGGTGAAGGATTCGAGAATGGCCGCCAGCGCCAGGTAGGTCAATAGGACGGCCAGCAGACCGGCTTCGATGAATTCCGCCGAGCTCTCCTCCATCCGTTCGTAATCCCCCCGAAATACGAATTCGTACCCCGGCGGCAGCAGGTTTTTGGACCGGATCGCTTCTTCCATCTTCTGGACCGCCGTCCCCAGGGGCAGGTTGGGGCTCAGGTTGGAGAACAGTTTGACCACCCGGCGTTTATCGCTTCGGCTGATCTGCACCGGCGCCCGGCGTTCTTCCAGCCGGGTGAACCCGGACAGGATGACGGGCCGTTCCGACCCGGTGGGTATTTGAAACTCGGGAATCTGGTTTTTTCCTTCTTTTTCCGAAAGTTTGACCCGAATGTCCAGCGTCCGGTCGCCGGTACGGAAGACCGCCGCCTGGATGCCTTCCAGGTTGGCTCTCAGCATCAACCCCAGGTTGCTGGAGGCCGCGCCCATATCCGCCAAAGTGGCCCGCTTGGGGATCACCCGGATCTCGGGTTTCCCTTCCTGAACGGTGCTGGTGGGTTCGATCATGCCCTCCATGCCTTTGGCCTCCGCAAGGACCTTTTCGGCCACTTTTTCCAATTCGGCCAAGTCATCCCCGGCGATTTCCATTTCCACCGGAATTTGCTGGCCTCCGAGCAGACTGGGGATGCTGGCGGTGATGACGGCGCCCGGTACGTTGCTCAACAGGCGCCGCGTCGATTCCAGATAATCCTGGGCCGTTCGTTCCCGCTCGGTTTTGTCGGGCAGTTTGAGGATGATCTGGGCCAGGTACACCCCTTCCGACACCTGCCCGCCCACGCTTTCCACTTTACCCGCCGTGGAATACATGTGCCGGAGGTCCGGCAGGGTTTTTAAAATGCTTTCGGCTTCGCGGACTCGGGCCACGGTTTCATCCAGGTTCTGATGGGTGGGGAATTCCAATTTGATAAAAATTTCACCCCGGTCCACCGGCGGTATGAAGTTGAAGCCCACCCGGCCCGCGAGGGCGAAGGAATGGATCAGGGCCGCTCCGGTGACCGCCAGCACCAGGATTCCGGACCAGCGGCGGGCCGTCAGCAGCCGGAGCAGCCGGACGAACGTGCGGTTCACCTTGTCGAACAGGTCGTTGAAACGGTACTCGATCCGCCGGAGAACCGATTCCTCCTTGACCTCTTTCAATAAAACGGCGCACAGGATGGGCGTGAGGGTGAATGAAATGAACAGGGAGACCACGTTCACCACCAGCATGGTCATGGCGAAGGGACGAAAAAAAATGCCGATGATCCCGCCCATCATGCCAATGGGCAAGAGCACCACCACATTGGTCCCGGCGCTGGCCAAAACGGCCACGGCCACGGCCGCGGTTCCTTCTTTGGCGGCCCGGCGGCGGTCGCCGGTCATCAGGAAATGG
>JAGVGV010000332.1 GCA_020056895.1 Deltaproteobacteria bacterium | reverse complement strand
TCCGGCGGCGGAAAGGGTTCCGCGGTCCAAAAGCACATGCACTTCCCGAGTGGAACCGCCGATCAGGTCCACGCTGGCCATGCCGGGCAGCACCGACAGGCGGTCCTTGAGCACTTTGTCCGCGTAATCATAAAGGTCAACCAAAGGCCGGTCGCCGGTCAGGGCCAGGGTGGCGATGGGCAAAGCATTGATGTTGAACTTCATGACCACCGGCTTTTCCACGCCGGACGGGAAATCCCCCACCACCTGGTCGATTTTTTCCCGCACGTCCGTGGCCGCCACGTCCACGTTGACCCCCACGTGGAATTCAAGGCTGGTCACGGCCACGTTTTCCATGCAGGTGGAAGTCACATGCTTCAGACCGTCCACGGACGTGACCGCGTCTTCGATTTTTTTGGCCACGTCCACTTCAATATCCGAAGGGGACGCGCCGGGATACACGGTCTGAACCGTGATCATGGGCACGTCCATTTTGGGCATCAATTCCAGGCCCAGGCCGCGGTACGCGTTGATCCCCAGGAAAGAGAGGGCGATAATCAGGCAGGTCATGGCCACGGGCCGGCGGATCGAGGCATTGGACAGGAACATTACATCGCCCCTTCCTGGATCCGGATCGGTCGGCCGTCTTCCAGCCAGGACTGGCCTCGAACCACCACCCTGGCGTCCGGAGGCAGCCCTTGGCTTAGAATCTCGATCCAACCGTCGCTTTCCAGGCCGATGTCCACGGCCATCCGCCGGGCGTGGTCGTTTTCGGCCAGAAAAATCACCGCCCCGTCCTTTCGCTGAACCAGCGCCGAAGTGGGTACGCCGGGATGGTTCCGTTTGGCCAATATGACCGTCAGGTCCACCAGGGCGCCGGGCACGAGCCCCCGGCCGTCGCCGTTCACCCGGCATTTGATCTCGAACGTTCGGAGCGTCGAATCCACGGTGGGGCTTTTGTACGACAGTTCATATTCCCCCCACGCCTGGCCCCCTGATCCGATCCGAACCCGGGTGTTCCCCGGAACCACCCGGCCGTAATAATCCCCGGGCAGAAACGCCGATACCTCCAGATGGCCCACGTCGTCGATCCGGATAACGGGGGAGCCCGGCGACCCCATCTCGCCCGGTTCGGCCATCCGTTTGGTCACCCGGCCCGAAATGGGCGCCAGAATCCGGGCGTCCCGAAAGTTCTTTTCGGCCACTTCCAGGGCCGTGGCCGCCCGGCGTTCCTGTTCGGCCGCCAGTTCCAGGGAACTTTGGGTCTTATCCCGGTCCGCGATCAACTGGTCGGCTTCCATCCGCTTGTCCTCATATTCGTTCAGGCTCACCGTCCGGCTTTCATACAGCTTGGCGAACCGCTGGCTCACGGAAGCCTTCCGCCGGCGCTCCACGTCGATCCGCCTCAGTTCGGCCGCCTGTTCCGCCCGAGCCAGCCGCTTGATCTTTAAATCCTGTTTGGCCATTTCCAGGTTTTTTTCCAAGGTCAGGCCGTCGGTCTGGAACAACGGAGTCACCCCCGCCTCCACCGTCTGACCTTCCTCGACCAACACCGTTTCCAACACTCCGGCCACCCGGGGCGATACCAAGGCGAAGGTTTCGGCCTGAAGATTGGCCTGAACCCGAACGGCGTCCTCGAAAGACCGCTCCTGAACCAGGGCCACCACCACGGGCAGAGCCTCCGTCCGGGGAGCGCCGGCCTGGGGCGGGTTCGATGTCCCGCCTTCCCCCATCCACCGGTAAACCAGAACCCCGCCAACCACCACGACGGCCAGTACCACCAGGAAGACCTTTTTCTTGTTCATGAATTTCATCCTTCGCTTTAGCCCTCGATCAGCCCGATCAGCTCATCCACCACGATCTGGCGGCGTTCCGGAGTCAGTTCCACCATGCCCATCAGCTCGAAAAAGCGGAATCCTTCGGCGGCCATGAACACCACGGACGCCCGTTCCGGGGACAGGCCGCCGGCCAGGAACTGGTCGTACATGGAATGGAAGTGCTTTTTGGCGTCGGCCATCAACGAAGGGTTGTGGGCGGCCGCGGCCAGAAGGCCGGCGGCGATTTTCCGTAACTTGGGGTCTTCGTGCAGCCAGGCCAAAAGATAGGCCTTGAGCTCGCGGGCCGGTCCGGGCGGCAGCTTGGCCCGTTCGCGGGTTCGGGCTTCTTCAATGGTGTCGATCAGCCGCTGGATCATGGCGGCGACCAGATGGTCCTTGGAGGGAAAGTGATACAAGAGGCCGCCCTTGCTCACGCCGGCCCGATGGCTGACCGCGTCCAGAGTCATATGGGCCGCGCCGCCTTCGATGGCCACGGCTTCGGCGGCGTCGAGGATGGTGTCTTTGGCGTTTCGGCTGTGTTGGGTCATGCTGCGTCGCTCCTTTGTACCGTCCAGACGGTATAGTAACCGAAGAAAAGCCTGCCGTCAATCCCCGGCAAAAAAAAGCCGGCGGGGGCTCCCAGGGCGTATGCTGCCGGGAGGAGGCCAATCGGCGGCGGCGATGGGTGGCCACCGGCGGTTTCTGGAACCTTGTTGTTGACACTGAACATTGTTTACCATATCCTTTCCTCAGCTAACCCATGGCACCCGCCACCCCCCCATAAGGAGGACCCCATGTGGGATTATCTGCTGAATGACCAACAAAAAGCGGTTTGGAACGAAGTCCGCCAGTTCGTTCGGGATGTGCCGGCCGATATGATCCGCAAAATGGATCGGAGCGAGATCGAAACGGGCCGGTGGTTCGTGGAAGAAGCCGGCGCCCGGAACCTTCTGGGCCTTCGCTTCCCCAAGGAATACGGCGGTCGAGGCCTGGATTGGGTTACCGAAATCGCCTGCGTGGAAGAAGTGGGCGTGCTGGGGGCTTCGCTTTCCTGCGCGTTCATCATGCCCAGCATCGTGGGCGAGGCGCTGACTCGGTTCGGAACCGAAGAGCAAAAGCAGAAATACCTGGTCCCCACGCTCAAGGGGAAAATGTACAGCGCCGAAGGCCTGACCGAACCCCGGGGCGGGTCCGACTTTTTCGGGGCCACCACCACGGCCGTGGATGAGGGCGACCACTACATTCTGAACGGAGAAAAGCGGTTCGTGGTCGGAGCCCAGGATTCGGACTGGTTTCTGGTGTACGCCAAAACCGCGCCGGATGCCGCGGCTCACCAGAGCATGAGCTGCTTCATCGTGGAACGGGCCTTCGGCGTGGACGTGCAGGCCCTTTACGGCCTGTTGGGTACTCGCGGCGGAGGTACGGGCCGGGTGCGGTTCAAGAACACGCCCGTGCCCAAGGCCAACCTGGTGGGTCCGCTTAACGGCGCGTACGAAATTTTCAACCGGATGATGGTTCCCGAACGGCTGCCTTCGGGCGCGGGCGCGGTGGGCATGGGCCGGGCCGCCCTTGAAGTGGCCACCCGGTACACCACTCGGCGGAAGGCCTTTGGCAAAACCATCAACCAGTTCCAAGCGGTCAACTTCATGGTCGCCGATTCGGTGGCCAAGCTGGACGCGGCCCGGTCTCTGTGCTACGCGGCGGCCCGGCTGGCCGATACCGGCGGCGATCCCCGGCGGATGGTTTCCGAAGCCAAAAAAGTGGGCACCGAAGCCGGCTGGGAC
>JAGVGV010000563.1 GCA_020056895.1 Deltaproteobacteria bacterium | reverse complement strand
CCGGGCGCCGGGGCTAAAACCCCGGCTGCCAATTGGGGACAGAGCCTTCGGCTCTGACCCCCGGGAGAGGGCGGGGTGAGGGGGTTCTTCAAAACGCCTGAGCAGAAACCAGAGCGTACCTCCTCGCCAAGCAATACCGGTGCACCACCGGAAATGGAACGGCCGCGTCGACACTTGAAGCGTGACTTGTCACTAGTACAGGGTCTGTATGAAGCAACCGCCTCCGCCGCCTCCGCCTCCGCCGCCGCTGGAGGACCAACCGGAGCCGCCGCCGCCCCCAGGAGGCGCGGGTGGTCGATCGTAATCATCGGGCATCAGGGACAAGCCTCTGGCTTCCGGGGGTGCGCCGGGAGCCGGATCGGGGTAGGGGACGGTGATATCCTTGACCCACAAATACCCATTTTCGTTGTATTTTTTCACCCATCCACCCTCGGCGGCGGCGAGTTTGGCCGTGGTGTAATACACTCCGCTCTCATACACCCAGAAAATCCCCTGGGACAGCGTTCCATCGGTCAGGTCTTCCGCCGTGGGCGTTCCATCGGCGTTCGAGATTACCATGTTGGCGATGGCCACCGGATGGGTGAACGGATTGCCCACTTGGTTCCAACCCACATTGAGGGCGACCTGGGCGGCCTGTTGGCTGTCTTTAGGGTCGGCCGAGGTGGATGTGGGTGTGCCGGAAAAGGTGATGGTCTGTCCGTACCGGAACAGGAACCAGATTGCTTTGCCCGGTTCGAGGGGCTTACCGTTGCCCGGATATTCCACATATCCCTGGATGTCGGAATCCCAGGAGCCGATGCGCATCAGGGTGATGTCGTAAAAGCCGATTTGGGGGCCAAAGGCGCCCGGCACCGACGGATCGCCCGGCTCCAGGGGGACGGACCGGGACATGTACTTATCGGCCGTAGTACCGGGGGGAAAAGAGACGGAATAGGAGGCGCCGCCGCCCCCGCCCCCTGAGTCTTCGTAGCATCCCTGGTCAAACCCCGAACCGCTGGGCCGGGCAGCGCCGTCCTTGTCATCGGATACCGGGTCGGCTTCGCCTGTGGGGATGGCGTCGATACACGGGGATCCGGCTTGGAGATGCCAGTCCGAACCTGGATTGACGTAATTGGGATCCACGCTGGTATCCCCGACGCCGGCGCCGATTCCGTTATACGCCGTGGTGCAATTGTACACGTTGTTGTATCTCAGGGTGGGAGTGGCCCCGGCCGTCGAACTGATCCCCACGCCGGAATTGGTGACGATGTTGTACCGGATCAGGGGCGACGATCCCCCGTTGGTGGCGTGGACTCCCGGGCCGGTCATCCCGTCCACGGTGTTGTGGTACACCAAGGGTGCGGCCGTGCCCGCGCTGAGCTGTTCCACCAGAATGCCGGTTGTGGCCGGACCCGCCGAATACTTGATCATGTTGTTCCAAATGCTGGGCGTGGAACTGGACGTGGCCGCCACGTGGATGCCCGTGGTGTTGTCATAAACAAGGTTCCGGCGGACCGTGGAGGTGGTGTCGTTGAGGCGGATGCCGGTTTCATTGTTGTTTATTGTGTTTTCACTGACAATGGGCGCCGTACCCGTGCCCACCTCGATGCCCGCGTACGCCGGTCCGTCATGGCCGTACACCGAATTGGAGTGAATGATGTTGGTGTTGTCGGTTGAACTGGCGGCCACGATTCCCCGGTTTTGAATGAATGATGCATTGCCGGTCCAATATATGGTGTTGTTGTACACATAAGCCGATGTCGTGCCGAAAAGAACGATGCCCGTGCCTGATGGCGCGGCCGTGCCATTGTCGGACACATCCAGGTATTGGACCGTGGCCCCGGAACATCCGTTCAGATAGATGCCGGCGGTTTGGAACCGGGTAATGTTCAATTGCTGGATCGTGACGGTGGAACCCGTGACCGTGATGCCATATACCCAGGTGCTGGCGGAAGCGCCGTCGATGATCGCCGTGCTGGGCGACTGGCCCTGGATGGTCACGTTGTTTTGGCTGATCGTCAGGTTGGTCGCCGACCCTTCATGGCTCAGATCGTACGTCCCCGGCATCACGATGAGGGTGTCGTTGGCGGCCAACAAGGGGATGGAATAATGAAGCGTGGCCCACGGCGTGAGCGTGGTGAGGCCGTTGTTACCGTTGCTGCCGCCGGTGCTCACATAGTACGTGGTCGCCAGGGCGGGAGCGGAAAGCCCACCCGCCAGAATCACCAAGCCAAGAAAAAAAAGGGGGACGATTCGGGGAAAAAACCTGGAAGAGGCCATGTCCGCCACCTCCTGGATGGTCGGCCATCCCGGGGGGTCAGTGGGAACCCCATAAAAAAAGTTTAAGTGGATTGGAGTGTTTTCATCATAACGCCATAATCCGTCCGGAGCAAGAACATTCGTCCTTGGGCGTCGGGTTTCGGTTTCCCGCCTTCCCTGGCCTGTATTTTTTCTTAATCAATATTCGCGCCAACCGGCCGGTTCGGTTCACTCCGATTAGCCCTTGCCTTTTGCCGCCCGGGCGGCTATTCTCACACCCGCTTCGGGCGCCTTTCCCATGGTTCGTTGGGAAGGAAGGGAATCCCGTGAAAATCGGGAGCGGACCCGCCGCCGTAAGCTCCATGTAAAAACCGTCGCCCATTACGCCACTGGGATGGATTCTTCAAATCCTGGGAAGGCGGCAACGGTGGAGCGCAGCCGGAAGACCGGCCCGAAGGTGGTTGAAGTGAACGGACCCATCGATCACGATGGGTCCCAGGCGGTTTTGGGGAACGGGGCTTTCCCTGAAGCGGCCGGCGGGGAGCGAATACGGGTTCCCTTCCTTGCGCCT
>JAGVGV010000667.1 GCA_020056895.1 Deltaproteobacteria bacterium | reverse complement strand
GGCCTGGACCAGCGAGGTGAAAGCGGATTCGAACAACCGGAGCCGGCCGCCCGTTTCTTCCAGCCAGGGGGCTGTCATTTCGCTTTCCGTTGGTAAAACGGCGGGTTGGACGCCTGGTACGGAAAGGCCTCGGGCGTCTTCAATCCGGTCGGCCGCCGGAGTGAAGGGATCGTATAGAATCCGCCACTGGTCCATGGTGATGGCGGGAGGGACGATGGAATCGGCCTGGCGGCGGATGGCCTGGGATTTCCGTTCGGCGGGGATATCGTCGTCTTCCAGAACGCTTTTCAGCCAGCCCAGCCCGGCGTACTCGTCAATGAGCCCCAGTTCGGGGTCCCGGGCCGCCAGGGCGAACAAACGGTCCACCACTTCGGCCGTCCCCAGGGCGCCTCGTTCCCGGCCGTCTTGGGGATTCGGCCGCACTCCGGCATAAAGATCGTTTTCCGAAACCCAATCGTCTATCCGGCGCTGGCGGTAGGTCTTGGTGTATACGGGGCCTCCGGCCTTCCGGCTGATAAACACCACGTCCATGTCCAGAACCACATCCACCATGGCGGACGGAAACACACGCCCCCCCAGGTCCAAATGCCCTCCGGAAACGGCCAATCCGGCCGCGAACAGAGGCAGCAACACGCCATCGAGAATCGCGTGGGGACCAATGAGGGCGTTGTGGCCGGTTTTCCTTAGCACCAAATTTTTGACTTCCAGCCCCAGAGCCAGGTCCGTGGTGAGCCCGCGAAGGGGAAATTCGGACCATTTGAACGGCGCGGGGCTGGGCTGAGGACCCTGGTACCGGATCAGGTCTTGGGCCAAGCCTTCCCGTTCCCACCGCGCCCAGCCCAGGTCCATGATTTGGACGGAAGGAACATCGAGAAACGCGCCGGCTTGTTCCAACTGAGGCGCCGTTTCGGCGTCGGGAGCCCGGCGGCTGTCCAGAATGGGCAGGAGCGTGGCCGGGCCGGTGAGCTTTTGGGGCCGGCCGGCTTCGGTTGCGTTGAGCGGTTGGGAAGGGGCGGCGGCGCAGGCGGTGAGCCCCAGAAAGAACGCCAAGGCCAGAAACCAAAGGGTCCCGGCGGCCGGATGGAGTTTGGAATCGGAACGCGGTCCGCTTTTCGGCCAAGCCGGGTTTGGGGAACGCGGCGCGGGTATTCGGGAGGGATGTTTCTGCCCCAGGTCCATCATGGGTCCATCCAAATAGCTGGAATGGGACGCCCCTGGGGGCGCCCGAGTTGGATGCGCATTATAGCCCGGTACGGCGGAAAGGGGGGTAAAAAGCGGCGGTGGATTTCACCGGTCTCCTCCAGCCCGGGGCTTCAACCCCCGGGAGGGAGGAGAATCAGGAGGAAGAGGGGTTGGCCGCCCCGTCTTCCTCGTGGGGGTTAAAAAGGATTGCCGATGACGGCCGCGCCCTCGAGTTCCTCTTCGATCCGGAGAAGCCGGTTGTACTTGGCCACTCGTTCCGAACGGGAAAGCGACCCGGTTTTGATCTGGCCCGTGCCGGCGCCCACCACCAGGTCGGCGATGAAGGTATCTTCGGTTTCACCGCTCCGGTGGCTGACCACGGCGGTATACCCGGACTTGTGAGCCATGTCGATGGCTTCCAGGGTTTCGGTTACGGTGCCGATCTGGTTCAGCTTGATCAGAATCGAATTGGCCGCGCCTTCCTCGATGCCCCGGATCAACCGTTCAGTGTTGGTGACGAACAAGTCGTCGCCCACGATCTGAAGCCGTTCGCCCAGGGTGTCGGTCATGTCCGTCCAGCCGGCCCAATCATCTTCGGCCAGGCCGTCCTCGATCGATACGATGGGGTACCGTTCAATCCAGTCCGCCCAAAAGTCGATCATCTGCTTGGAGGTCCGTTCCGATCCATCGGATTTGTGGAAAACGTACAGACCCTTTTTTTCGTCATAAAACGCCGAAGCGGCCGGGTCCAGGCAGATCACGATTTCGCGCCCGGCTTCGTACCCCGCCTTGTCAATGGCTTCCAGGATCACTTCAATGGCTTCTTCGTTGGACTTGAGGTCCGGAGCGAACCCGCCTTCGTCCCCCACGGACGTGGACAGCTTCCGGCCGGCCAGCACTTTCTTGAGCGAATGGAACACTTCGGCGCCGGCCCGAAGCGCTTCGGCGAAGGTGTCGCCGAACAGGGGCATAATCATGAATTCCTGAAAATCCACGTTGTTGCCCGCATGCCCGCCGCCGTTTAAAATGTTCATCATGGGCCGGGGCAACTGGCAGGCCAGGGCTCCGCCCAAATATCTGAACAACGGCAGACCCAGGGCTTCGGCCGCCGCCCGGGCCACGGCCATGGACACGGGCAAAATGGCGTTGGCGCCCAGCTTTTCCTTGTTTTTCGTGCCGTCCAGCTCCAGCATGGTCCGGTCGATCATCACCTGGTTCAGGCCGTCCAGGCCTTCCAGTTCGGGGGCAATGAGTTCATTCACGTTCAGAACGGCCTTGGAGACGCCTTTGCCGTTATACCGTTCGGGATCGCCGTCCCTCAGTTCGAGGGCCTCGTGTACGCCCGTGGACGCGCCCGAAGGCACGGCGGCCCGTCCGAACGAACCGTCTTCGAGGTACACGTCCACTTCCACCGTGGGGTTGCCTCGTGAATCCAGAATTTCCCTTGCCCGCATGTCATTGATGGGCAGCATGGACCGCTCCTCCTTTGTCTTTATGCTTGTCGGTTGAAGTGGTTGGCCTGTTGTTGCTTCCAGGTGAACCGTTTGGGAATGAATCGTTTGGGTAAAAACGTTCGGGTTGCCTCATCCTTTGGATATTCCCACCGGAAACGAACGGCTCCGGAGTGCCGCCGATCGTCGCCGGCATGATTGTTGAACCATCTTCAAATAATGAACAAGCCTTCAACCCTGTTGCGTCTCTCCGGTTCCGGCCCATCCCAACCAGATCAGGTGGACGGACCCGGGACCGTGAACGCCGCGAACCAGAGTCAGTTCAATATCCGCCGTCCGGCTGGGGCCGGTGATCAATACCCCGCACCGGGGCGGACCGTCCTGAGCCAGGAACGAGAGGGCGTCCGGCACGCCCCAGATCAGCCGGTCCGGCCGGGTCAGAATCAAGTGGACCGGCGGCACCAGCGATGCCCCCAAGTCCCCTTCATCCCGGCTGGTCACCAGCACCGTGCCCGAATAGGCCAGCACGCGGCGGGCCGAGGTGATCCCGGCGACGGCGACGGCTTCCCTGGCGGGGGATCCGGCGGCAACCATGCGGCCCAGCCGAAGAATCCGGACGTCGAGATCCGGAATCTCTTTTCGGGCCGAATCCCCCAGCGTGACGGGTCCTTCGGGCAATGGGCCCAGAATCCGGGCCAGCACCGCGTCCAGTTCGCTGTTGGAATCCGCCTGGTGCACCTCGCCGCCCAGGGCGATGAACCGGCGGTCGAATTCATCCCGCCATCCGGCCGGATCGGGGATATACCCCATAACCGGATCGCCGGTAAAGGCTTTCGCGGCATTCAGGGACGGCGCCGGGGCCGCCGCCGGAGCTCCGGGAACGGCCAGAGCCCGCCGGATTTTATCCAGTATGTCGTCCCGGGGCGATGTCATTCGCTCTCCTCGTCCAGGGGGGACCGGTGAAACGGTTCGAACGCGGGGCGAGGCAAACAGCGGTCCCGGCCCAGGTCCCAAAGCCGCTGGGGGCCGCGCTTCACCCGACCGTCGGCCGAAAGGACCGCCATGGCGCCGGACGCGGCCAGGCGGCTGAAAACATCGTACCCGTGGGGCGTGGCCAGGATCCGGGCCATTCCGTCCACCAGCCGGCCGATCCCGGGTTCATCCATGGCCGCCCTTTTTCGGGCTTCCAAAATCAGGCCGGGCAGGTCGATCATTACCGGGCAGACCGAACCGCAGGCCTGGCACAAGGTGGAAGCGCCGGAAATGTCCCTGGCTGCCTGGGGTCCGAAGGCGGCGGCCGTGAGGGCCACGCCCATGGGGCCGGAATAGACCCACGGGTACCCATGTCCGCCCAGATGCCGGTACACCGGGCAGTAGTTCAAACAAGCGCCGCACCGAAGGCACCGCAACATCTGCCGGAACAGCGGATCAGCCAGCACCGTGGACCGGAACGAATCCACCAGCACCAAGTGAAATTCCCGGGGGCCTTCATCTCGCACCCGGCCCGGACCGGTAAGGAACGAAACATAGCTGGGCAGCCGCTGGCCCACGGCGGAAAGAGGCAGAATCCTCAGGAGCGGGGCCAGATCGGTCCAGTCGGCCACCAGTTTTTCAATGCCCATCACCGCCACGTGCACCGGCGGCAAGGTGGTGGACATGCGGATGTTGCCTTCGTTTTCCAAAAGAACCAGGGTGCCGGTTTCGGCCACGGCGAAGTTGGCGCCGGTAATGCCCAGATCGGCCGCCAGGAACCGGGCTCTCAGTTCCTTCCGCACCGCCCGAGTCATTTCCTCGGGTACGTCGGTATAGGGGATGCCCAGTTTCGAAGCGAACAGCCGGCCGATCTCTTCCTTGGTCTTGTGGATGGCCGGGCCGATGATGTGGGACGGCCGCTGGCCCAAAAGCTGGATGATGTATTCGCCCAGGTCGGTTTCATACACCTCCAGGCCGTCCGCTTCCAGGGCTTGGTTCAGGTGGATTTCTTCGCTGACCATGGACTTGCCCTTGACCACCCGCCCCAGTTTTTTGTCGGCGGCCAGCCGGCGGATGTAGTCCACGGCATCATCTCCGGTGGAGGCCCAATAGACCGTGCCGCCCCGATCCCGGACGTTGTTTTCCAACCGGGTCAGGTATTCATCCAAGCGGCCGAGCACCTTGTTTTTGGCGTCCCTGGCCCGGATTCTCAAGGCTTCGAATTCCGGCAGTTCGGCCACCGCCCGGGTCCGCATGCCCTTGAAGGACCCCAGGGCCCGGCCCAGGGCGGTCTGAAGGGTGGGATCGGACAGGAATCGCCGAACGGTCTGATTGAAATCAGCGGCCGGCGGCATGGGTATGCTCCTTCCGGCCCGCCAGCACCTGGACCAGGTGGACCGCTTTGAGCGGCAGGTTTTGAGCCTGGATCACCGAGGCCACGTTCATCAGGCAGCCCGGTTCGGTGAAAACCAGGGTGTCGGCGCCGGTACCCATGGCCTGATCCACCTTTTCCTGGGCCAGAGTGCGCGAAAGTTCGGGGTGCTTGGCCATGAAGGCTCCGCCGAAACCGCAACAGACTTCGGGTTCGGCCATTTCCGCCAGTTCCAGCCCTTCCACCCGGGCAAGCAGCCGGCGCGGTTCGTCCTTCAGCCCCAGGCCGCGCAGGGGATGGCAGGAATCGTGAAGCGTGACCCGGTGAGGAAACCAGGCGCCCAGATCGATGGCGCCTAGGCGGTTAACCAGGAAGTCGGTGATTTCATAGGTCCGGCCGGCCACGGCCAAAGCCCGGTCCCGCCAAGCCGGTTCGTTCTGGAATATTTCGGGATAATGTTTGCGAACGGTGAGTACGCACGAAGCGGAAGGGGAAACCACGATGCCGGTTCCGAACACCCGCAGAAAATGCCGGGCCAGGGGTTTGGCTTCGCTGGGCCGCCCGAGGTTCACGGCCCACTGGCCGCAACAGGTCTGATCCTTGGGTACGCGGACACGGATTCCGGCCGACCGGAGCACCCGGATCGCGGCCCGGCCGATGACGGGATAGAACATGTCGGCCAGGCACGGCATGAAGAGTTGGACGCGTTGTTCATCAGGCGGCATGATCCCCCCGGAGACCCCATGGATTGGATAAGTATAATCCAAACCCGCCGGCTTCACCAACCCGAAAGCGATGAGATGAGGGTATGGCTTTCGTTATGGGGGCATGCCCGCAGGCCGGGCGAGAAGCGGAGCCGGTTATCCTCCCTTGTGCCGTTCGGGAAAGCCCCCCGCGCGAGGCCTCCCCTCAGGGACGAAAGCGCGAACCCCAAGGCTTTTGAACATTTTAAATATTAATTAAAAACAATAAATTACGAAAATAACCACAATGTGTTCCAAGAAGCGCTGGTTTCCAAACTCCAGTTTGGGAACCTGACAATCGGAAGCTCCAGCTTCCCTCCGCTGGATTCATATGGTAGGGCGGCGGTGTGAAAGACGAATGAATCGGGAGCTTCAGAGCGGTGGGGTTCCCAAGCAGGAGCCCCCGGAACCAGCGAAATATGGTTACATGAATGGCCCGTATGAGGGTAATCCAATAGAAACGCTGGTTCCCAAACTCCAGTTTGGGAACCTGGTAATCGGAAGCTCCAGCTTCCCTCCGCTGGATTCATATTGTGGGGCGGCGGTGTGAAAGACGAATGAAGCGGGAGCTTCAGAGCGGTGGGGTTCTCAAGCAGGAGCATGGTAAGCAGCGAAACGTGGGCGGCGGGTGGAACTTAGTATCCCGAATTCGAAACATTCAGATGGGTTATGACCAACGACCATGCGCCGGG
>JAGVGV010000340.1 GCA_020056895.1 Deltaproteobacteria bacterium | reverse complement strand
GAGGCCCGGCGGCTGGCGGCGGATATTACCCGGCGGAATCAGGAGAAGAGTTCGGGATGACCTGCGCGGACGTTTTTCAGAACATGGACAAGCGGTTCCAGGAGCTGGGGCTTCGGGACGTATACGGCGTTTTTCAGTTCGACATCAGCGGCCCCGGCGGCGGACGATGGCACGCTCAGTGCCAGGGCGACTCGGTCCGGGTACAACCTGGAACCGTCGACCGGCCCGACGTAACCATTTTGACCAGCGCGGAAAACGTGGTGAAGCTGGCTTCGGGAAAAATGAACCCCACCCTGGCGCTCTTGACTCGAAAAGTACGCCTCAAAGGCAACCTGGTCCTGGCCGCCCGGATGCAGGGCCTCCTTCAGAAAGTAATCTAAACACGAAAAGCGCCTTTTTCTCCCGGCCATCCTGGCCGGATTGACGCCCCCTTCCGTTCACTTCCCGTCCAGCCATGGCGGCGCCGGAATTTATCTTGTATATTGGTGAGCAGATGGCCCTTGGGGTGGGGCCTCAGTACCGGTTTCCTTACCACATGGAGGAGTATCGTTATGGCCGCGAACGAGATCGATCCCCGTCTGCCGTTGCTGCAGGACGCGGACCTCAGGGACAAGGTGGTCCTGGTGCGGGTGGATCACAACGTCGTCAAGAAGGGCGAAATCAAGGACCCGTACCGGATCGACGCCACGCTGGGCACGCTGTACAACATCGTGGAACGAGGCGGCCGGCTGATCCTGATGACCCACGTGGGCCGGCCGTACGACAAGAAAACGGGCCGGATCGAGGTGGCCGATGACTCCTCGGTCGATCCCATCGTGGATTATCTGGAACGGAAACTCCATACCAAGTTCGCGGTGCCCACCTTTCCGGTGGACCCGGAAAAGGGCGTCCGGCAGATCGATACCTCGATTAACTGGCTGATCCGCGACCTTCGGGAGCGCCGCCTGGGCGGGATTTACCTGCCCAACACACGGTGGTTCGAAGGGGAGGAAGGCAAGGGCGAGGTTCGGGAACGGTTTACGAGGCAATTGGCCGGTCTGGCCGACGTGTACGTGAACGATGCCTTCGGGTCGTGGCAGCCCCATGGGTCCACGTTCAACATCACCCGGCACCTGCCTTCCTTCGCCGGCTTTTTGATGCAGAAGGAACTGGTCAACCTCAAGCACGTGCTGGAACCCGAACGGCCCTTCGTGGCCGTGGTGGCCGGCGCCAAGTACGATACCAAGATCGGTCCCTTGAACGAAATCTACAAAAAAGTGGATAAGCTGATTCTGGGAGGCGTGATCTACAACACTTTTCTGTGCGCCAAATACGGCATTACCGTGGCGGGCGTGGCCGAAAGCGATATCAAGGCGGCCCAGGACTTGGTTCGGCAGGACGAAACGGCGGGCAAGGTGGTGGAACTGCCGGTGCTGGTGGAATCGGATACGCTTGAAGGCCGGGTGGAAGGCCAGTATCGCAAGAGGAACATTTCCGAATTCAAGCCGGGGGACGCCTATGGGTATTTCCTGGACGTGGCGCCGGAATCCTTTGACGCGCCGGGGGTGGCCCAAGTGATCCATACGGCCCGGACCATTTTCGTGAACGCGGTCATGGGCTTTACGCCTCATTTTTATGAAGGCTCGGAAAAACTGGACCGGACGATCGACGGGAACCGTTCGGCGCAGAAGCTGTACGGCGGCGGCGATACGCTCCAGGAATTCAAGAACCTGAGCCCTGGCCTGTATTTGGCGGCCATGGACAGCGCCCAGTACTACTTTTTCACCGGCGGCGGCACGGTGCTGAAAGCCATCGAGGAAGGGTCGCCGTACGGCTTGGCCCCGGTCCAGGCCTTGATGGAAAATGCGGGAAAAGCGCCCCATTAAAAATTAGGGAGGTACGGGGGTAACCCTTTACAAAGGGTTGCCTCCAGTCCCCCCCCAAATTTTTTAACGGCTTGTTCAACCCCCGCCCCCCGTGTTATATCCTTACCATGCCCGAATCACCCCGCGCTTTAAACCAGCCCCGCCGCCATGCCGCCGTCTTTTTCACCGGCGGCACCAGCGGCATGCGTCCGCTCAAGGATTCCCCCGGCGTGGCCCCGGCCCAGGCCTTTGACCGCCTGATGGCCGAACTGGCCGGCCTAACCGAAGGCGTGGCCCTGAAGGGCGTCCAATGGGCCGATATCCCCAGCCCGCACATGACGCCTTTGGACATGTTCCGCCTGGCCCGGGACGTGGAAGCCGTTCTGGCCGACCCCGCCGTTTCCGGGGCGGTGGTCATCCACGGCACCGACACCATGGAAGAATCCGCCTTCATGGCCGATCTGCTGCTCGCCGGACCCAAACCCGTGGTCTTTACCGGGGCCATGCGCTATCTGGGCGAACTGGGGTACGACGGCCTCCGGAACCTTTTGTTCGCCATCCGGGCCGCCGCCGATCCCGCCATGGACGGCGTGGGAGTCACGGTCCTCATGGCCGACCGCCTCTTCGCCGCCTCCGAAGTCACCAAGGTCCATTCCACCGGCATCGATCCCTTCGACGCTCCGGATGCCGGCCCCCTGGGGTACGAAGCCGACGACGGCGTCCATCTGATCCGCCGGCCCGGGCGCCGCTTCCACGTTCCGGCCCCTGGTCTGGAACCGGGCGTGGACCTCATTACCCTGGCCCCCGGCCAGGACGGACGGCTGATTGAAGCGGCCCGCGAGGCCGGCGCGGCTGGAATGGTGGTGGTGGGCTTCGGCGCCGGCAACGTGCCTCCGGCCGTGGTCCAGGCCTTGGCTCAAACCGCGAACGACGGATTGCCCGTGGTGCTGACCACCCGGTGCCTGGCCGGAGGCGTCCGGCCGATCTACGGATACCCCGGCGGAGCCGCGGATCTGGTCCAAAAAGGCGTGATCCTGGGCGGACGGCTGCCTGGCCACAAAGCCCGCATTCTGCTTATGGCCGCCTTGGGCGCCGGCCTGAATCCGGCGGAAATCCGCGACCTTTTCAGCCGGGCCTGATTCTTTTTTTTGAAGTATCAATCCATTAAAGGCCGAAACTGGCCCGAATCCGTCAGGTCCTGGATCAACGTCCGGAACCCCTGAGGCGTCGGCGGGGTGGGCAGAGTCCGGATCACTTCGGCCACTCGATGAAGCTCATCCATGTTTTCCAAAAGCCGCACCGATTCCGAACCCGATGAGGCCAGGCGGAGGTCCGCTTTCGCCTCCGGCCGGAGGGACGAAAGATTCCGGGCCAGCCGGCCGCACGTACAGGGATTCTCCGGCCGGATCAGGCCGCACACCCGGCTCATATGGTCCCGGATTTTGGCCCGCCCTCGGGACAGACGTTTCCGGAAAGCTTCGGGCGTAACATCCATGATGTATCCTCCTTCCCGGCCGTCCACATCGAACACTTCCCCTAAAATATAGGCCATCCGGGTTTCGCGGTCCAAGCCCCGGACCATTTCCTCCACGCAGTGCATCCTCAATTCCATCGCCAGGAGTTCCTCTTCCGGCGTCAGCGGCGAAGCCTGAAGCCCATCCCCCGGCCCCGGAGCCGTCAGTTCCTCCCATCCGCCGGCCAGGATTTCGGGCGAAGCCTGGATTTTCCTTCGTACCGTGAGCAAGTGATTGGACGCCACCCGGTGCACCCAGGTGGTAAAGGCGCATTCCCCCCGGAACCCGCCTAAGTGGGTAATAACCTTGATGAGGATTTCCTGCGCCGCGTCCTCGGCGTTGGCCGACGATCCCAGCATCCGGCAGGCCAGCCGGAACACCCGGTCCTGAATCCGGGCCACCAGGTCCTCCAGCGCCGCCCGATCCCCTTCCCGGGCCCGCTGCACCAATATTTCCAGGTCGTTGTCCATGGTTCGTCCTTTTCCGTCCCTTCAGCCCCTAATGGCCCCGGCACGAAGAAAAAATCGACTCACATCGGTTTGGACTCTTTGGCCAGGGAGAACGTGACATGATTTTCGGATAAAAAACAATCATTGACCCAAAAACGCGGCGGCGATGTATATTGGGCGACGGACCAAAATACAGGAGGCCTCCCGATGAACATCCTGACCGAAAAGAACGGCCCCGTGACCACCATCATCATCCACCGGCCCGAAGTTCGCAACGCCGTGGACGGCCCCACCGCTCAGGCCCTGGCGGATGCGTTCCGGGCGTTTGAAGCCGACTCCGAAGCCCGAGTCGCGGTGCTGACCGGTTCGGGGGGCCATTTCTGCGCCGGCGCGGACCTGAAGGGGATTGGGGAAGGCCGGGCCAACCGGCTGGACCCGGAAGGCGACGGCCCCATGGGACCTTCGCGAATGTTCCTTTCCAAACCCGTGATCGCGGCCGTGGCCGGGTACGCGGTGGCCGGCGGGCTGGAACTGGCCTGTTGGTGCGACCTGCGGGTGGCCGAGGAAACGGCCGTCTTCGGCGTGTTTTGCCGGCGGTGGGGGGTTCCCCTGATCGATGGCGGCTCCGTCCGGCTGCCCCGGCTGATCGGCCTGTCTCAAGCCATGGATATGATCCTCACCGGCCGGCCGGTGGGCGCGGATGAAGCCCTGCGCATGGGGCTGGCCAACCGGGTCGTACCGGAAGGCCGGGCCCGGGTCGAGGCCGAAGCCCTGGCCCTGACTCTGACCCGCTTTCCTTGGACCTGCATGATGAACGACCGCCGATCCGCGTACGAACAGCACGACCGATCCCTGGCCGACGCCATGGCCAAGGAGTTCGCGCTGGGGCTCGAGACCATCTATAGCGGCGAAACCGTGGATGGCGCCGCCCGGTTCGCTTCCGGCGCCGGCCGGCATGGGAAGTTTTAGCGGGAACCCATCCAAAAATTGTTCTTTGGCCTTGGATGCGTCGTCGGACGGGGTAACCCAAGCAAGGCCCCGCCCGAATTTACTCGGGTTGAATAACTTATCGCGGAGGCCGCCCATGCTGTTCATGGTCATCGAACGGTTCAAGGACCACGACATGATCCCCGTGTACGAACGGGTGAAGGAAAAGGGCCGGATGCTGCCGGACGGGCTGAAGTATGTGGGCAGTTGGATCGAACCCAACTTCGGCCGTTGCTTCCAGTTGATGGAATGTAACGACGCCCGCCTTTTTCAGGAATGGGTTCTGGGGTGGAGAGGATGCGGGGTTACCTTCGAGATCGTGCCCGTGGTTCCCAGCGACGAAACCCGGGCCGTGGTCGCGCCGTTCCTGGCGGAGTGAAGAGGAAAGGAATCCGCCGACCCCGACGGGCTGATCGTTCCGTCCGACCGTACCAGCCGGTCCACAAAAATTCCCCTACCGATGATACGGGTGGCCGGCCAGGATGCGGAGGCCGCGATAGATTTGTTCGGCCACGATCAGGCGGCAGAGTTCATGGGGCAGGGTCAAGGTGGAAAGCTGGAGCCTCAGGTCCGCCCGGCGGCCGGCCGCGTTGGACAATCCCACCGGGCCGCCCAAACCGATGGCGATGCCTTTGGACCCGCCCTCGATCCGCCCCTTCATCCAGTGCGCCAGGTCTTCCGACGTCAGGGGCCGCCCCCGGGGGTCCAAATGGATGAAGGCCTCGTCCGGCCGGATGGCCGCCAACAACCGGCGGGTGTCTTCGTCGCGGATGGCCTCCTCCTGGCCGTCCGTCACTCGGGCCGCCTTCAATACCACCTCTTCGGCGGGGTAATAGGCCTGGATCCTGCCGAGATAATCCTTGAACCCCCGGTCCAGATACTCCACCCGGGTTTTGCCCAGAAACAAAAAGCGAAAACGCATCGTGTCCGACTCCGTGATGGGACCCCGGGGGGGGCATGGACCGGCCGGGAACAGCGCCCCGGCGGCCTTACCTAAGGGTAGCATTCCCCACGGCTTCGCGGAAAGGTTTTCATGGGCTCCACGGATGCCTTTCGTTACGGGGGGCGCCGACCATGGTTTCGGGCTTCGTCCAACCCCTTCGCTTTTGGAAGAAACTGTCCGCGATCAGCGATCCGCTGTCAGCTTATAAGGAAGGAATTCGGATTTAATAGATTTTTTCGATATAAGCGCGGTCGCTCCGCAAAAGCTGACAGCCCGGTCGCCGAAGCCCACCCCATCCCAAACCCAGGGACCGCCAATGCCGCCCGAGACCAAGCGGTTTCGCCCCTTCCGGTTTTTCCGGTTTGCTTTCGGGAATAACCCGCGTTATCATGAGCGAAATTAGAGAAAAACGTGGGGCCTTTTCCGCTTCCCTATTCTTTTGCCGGAGTTCATGCTGATGCCCATTCTTCCATCCCTACCGGCGCCGCGCGTTCTCCTGGTGGAGGACGAAATCATCATCGCCACCGATCTGCAAGCCATTCTGGACCGGCTGGGGTTCCATGTTCTGGCCGTTCTGGCCGATGGGGATGAGGCCGTCCAAGCGGCTCTTCGCCTGGAACCCGATCTGGTGCTCATGGATATTGTTCTTCAAGGGCAGGTGGACGGCATCGAGGCGGCTCATCGGATCCGAAGCCACAAGCCAATCCCCGTGGTCTTTATCACCGCGTACGCGGATAATCAGCGGCTGGAACGGGCCAAGCTGACCATGCCGTTCGGCTATATTTTGAAGCCGTTTTCCGAACGCGACCTGAAAATCACCCTGGACATGGCCCTTTATACGGCCCGGGTGGAAGCCGAACGCCGCCAAACCGAAGAAGCCCTTCGGCGAAGTGAAGCCCTTTTGGATGCTTTTTTTGAATATTCGCCGGCCGGCTTGGCGCTGTTGGACAAGGATCTGAAGTACCTTCGGGTGAATCAAGCCCTAAGGCGAATGAACGGCCCGAGCCTTGAAGCCCATCTGGGACGGACCGTGGGCGAAGTACTTGGCCCGGTGGCCTCGTTGGTGGAACCCCTGGCCCGCCAGGTGCTGGATACCGGCCAACCATTGGTCAATGCCCAGGTTACGGTCCACGATCCCCAGCGCGAAGGCGGACAGGGCTGCTTTTTCGGTTCCCTTTTCCCGGTTCGGGACCAGGCGGGCGACAGCCTGGCTCTGGGAGCCGTGGTGCTGGACGTGAGCTCCCAGTACCGGTCCGAACGGGACAAGCGGGACGCTCAGGCTCTTTTAACCACCGTGATCGACAGTCTGCCCTTTTGGTATTCGGTCAAGGACGATCAACTGAAATACCATCTGATCAACCGCCGGATGGCCGAGGATCTGGAGATCGAAGCCAGCCAGTGGCAAGGCCGGAGCGCCGACGAACTGCCCGAACCCTACCCCCGCCTCCTGGCCCGGAACCCTCACTGGGACCAGAGGATTTTGGCCGGGGAGCCGCGTGTTGAGGTTCCGGAGTATACGGTCCAATTGGACGGCCGGACCACCTGGCGCCGCATGGTCAAGGTTCCCTGGAAGGACGACAACGGCCGGATTCAAGGCGTAATCACCTGGTCGGAAGACATTACCGAAGAAAAAACCGTCCGGGAAGCCATGGTCCGAAGCGAAGCCAAATACAGGCAGCTCTTCGACATGGCCCGGGATATGGTGCTGCTTCACGATCTGGAAGCTCCGGAAGGCGGGTCCGGGCGGTTCATCGAAGTCAATCCGGCCGCCCGGGAGGCTCTGGGGTACACGCTGGATGAATTCCGGGCCATGACCCCCCAACAAATCCTGGACCCCAAGGAGTGGGACCTTTCGCCCGAAGAGCAACGCTTGCTGGAAAAGGACCAGGGACCCCTGATCG
>JAGVGV010000379.1 GCA_020056895.1 Deltaproteobacteria bacterium | reverse complement strand
GGCGCGGCGGTAAAAATAGCCTTGGCCGCGAAAGACTACGAGGGCCTTCTCTCCCAGCATATCTACAAGGAAGACAATATCCTGTACCCCATGGCCCAGGGACGGATCAGCAACGAAAACGATACGGCGCTGGTGGAAGCCTTTGAAGCGCTGGAACGGGACCGGATCGGCCCGGGGAAGCATGAAGCCTTTCACGAGCTTCTTCATCATCTGGAAAAAGCCTATTTGAAGGGCTAGCACCCGTCCCCCAATAGCTCTTTGGCCTTGGACGCCTTGTCGGAAGTTGGAGCCAACTCATCGAAATACCTGGAGTATTCATCCGATTGGCTTCCCCCATCCGCCTCGGCCCAAGGCCAAATTCCTTATTGGGGGATGGGTTCTAAAAACAAAGACAAAACCGGCCAGACCGCTTCCTCTGGCGATAACCCGAGCCGTGCTGGAACGGCAAAGCTTTCCCTTGCGTCAGGAGTTTTCCCATGTCGCCGAAACCGACCTATGAAGAGCTGGAACAACGATTGGCGGCTTTGGAAAACGAACTTGCCCGCCGGCCCAAGGACAATGGACCGTCCACGGCGGGAATAAGCCATTGGGAAACCATCATCGATGGTTTGCCGGGTATTTTTTATCTGTTCGACGAAAACGGCCGGTTCGTCCGATGGAACCGGAATTTCGAATCCGTTTCAGGCTATTCGGCCGATGAAATAGCGGCCATGACTCCGCCGGATTTCTTTGACGCCGCCGAAAAAGAGGAAGTTCAAAAACAAATCAGATACGTCTTCACGTACGGGCAAGCCCAGGTCGAAGCCTGGTTCGTATCCAAAAACGGCGGCCGGACGCCCTTTTTCTTTTCCGGGATCCGGGTTCTGATCGATTCCCTTCCCCACCTGGCCGGCCTGGGGATCGATATGACCCGGTTTGAACAGGCGGAATCGGAGCTTAAGGAAAGGGAACGCAACTACCGGTCCTTTTTTGAAAACCATCATGCCATGATGCTGCTGATCGACCCGGGATCGGCCGAGATTCTCGACGCCAACCCCGCCGCCTGCGCGTACTACGGGTATTCCCGGGATATCATGAAAACCATGAAAATCACCGAAATCAATCAATTGTCCCGCGAGGAAGTATTCGCCGAAATGAGACGGGCCGAAAGCCAAAAGCGGAACTATTTCAACTTCCGTCATCGGCTTTCCACCGGCGTGGTCCGCGACGTGGAAGTGTACAGCGGCCCCATCAATCTCAGGCATAAAACCCTGCTTTATTCCATTATTCACGATGTTACCGAACGGAACCAGGCGGCCGCCGAGAGGGAGCGGTTGATCGCCGCCCTTCAGGAAGCCCTGGCCGAAGTGAAAACCCTTAGGGGATTCATCCCCATTTGCGCCAATTGCAAAAAAATCAGGGACGACGAGGGATACTGGAAACAGGTGGAAGTATACATCCAGGCCCGCTCCGAGGCGGTTTTCTCCCATAGCATCTGCCCCGAATGCACGATTAAGTTGTATCCCTGGATGGCGGATAAAATTACGGAATCAGGACAAAAAGGGGGAGCCTCCGGCGGCGGATGAATTATTTGCCATCGTCCCGCGACTCAACCGTCCATTCGTGATCCGGCCCGGCCGGCCTCGCCCGGCCATGGACCGGCCGTTCCATATCCTTCGGGAAAAAGCGGGCGGACGACAACCTTGAAACGCCGCCAGGAGGTCGTTTTGGTCTTTACATCCCCTTTTCATTAAGTTAAATACAATTAATTCCGACTTTATGGACAGGAGGCGCGGCCATGGAAAAAATATTGATCGTCGGGTGCAAACGGGCCATGGACGATGTGTGCATCGGTTGTTCCCGCTGCCTGGTGGCCTTTAACCGCCGGTCCGGCGAATTCCAGAAATATCAACCCGGGGACGCCGAAGTGGTGGGGCTTCTGAACTGCGGAGACTGCCCGGGCGCGGGCATCGTGACTCGTCTGGCCCAGGTGAAACTATGGAACATGCCGGTGAACGAAAAAGTTACCGCGGTCCATGTGGCCCGGTGCGTCATCGACCACTGTCCTCACGCCGAAACTCTGGTGCGAAAAATCAAGGCCAAGGCCGGAGTGCCGGTCATCGAAGGCAGCCATCCGTACGTGCCGGAAAACATTTTCGCCTGAGCGCCATGAACGGTTGACCTGAAATAGGACGAGGCGTGCCTTACCCAACGGACAAAACACAAAGCCGTTCAACTCCAGTAACCTTACGATCGCGACATGGCGCTGGAACCCATCCCCCAATCCGATCTTTGGGGATGGGTTCTATTCCTTGCGGAAGAGTTCGGGATACAATTTGACCTTGCAGTCGGGACAGATGCCGTGGCTGAACTGGGCTTCGGAGTGGTCCTGAATGTATTCCTCGATGCGCTGCCAGTACCCGGCGTCGTCCCTTATTTTCTTGCACACGGAACAAATCGGCAGAAACCCGCGCAGCACCTTCAATTCCGCCTGCAGTAAAAACGTGTGGATGATGTTGGCCACCACCTCGCACAAAATAGTGAGGTCCCGGCGGCGGGGATGATCGAAGGGGCGGGACGTGGAAAAGGAAACGTTCAAAACCCCGACGGGCCGGTTCTGGGAGGAAAGCGGCAGGCTGGCCAGGGCCAGGGGAACCGTTTTTGCGTCGTCCCGGCTCAAAAGGTCCGCCGGCGATGAGGATTGATCCCAGAAATAGGGCGCGTTTTCCGCGAACACCCGACCGGCGATGCCTTCCCCCGGCCCGAATTCCAGATCCTGATTATACGGGCCGTTGGAAATACCCAAAAAATCCGCCTGGCCTCGGGCGGCCAGAAGCCTCAGGCGGCCCCGGCCCACATCGTACAACAAAATGGAGCAGGCCTCGATATCCGTGAGTTCCTGGACCAGGGTGGTCAGGATCATGGCCGCGGCCTCGCGAACGTCCGAAGCCCGGACCGGCACCGCCGTCAGGCTCGAAATGGCGGACAGCAACCGGACCGACGCCTCGAACCGAAGGCCCAGGCTGGCCAGGTTTTTCATCAGGGTCTGGTTTTTCCGTTCCAGTTCCGCCTGGTCGTCCTTCCCGTTCGTCACGGCCGCCCTCCTCCCCCCGGATACCCCCACGAAGCCAACAACACCGGCACGCGCTCGGCCGTGCGCTCCACCACCCGCCGCAGCCTTCCGGGTCCCAACCCCGCCATGGCCGTCACCCGGTCCATGTCCAGGGGTCTGGCTTCATGAGCCGGGCCCACGCCCAGGTCCTTGGCCATCCGGTCAGCCAGGCAGACCAAGGCCACGGATGCGGAATGAGCCTGAGCCCGTTCCGGATCGTGGTGATGTTCGATCACGGCCAGGTGAGGGTCGGGCAGTTCCCAGCGTTTGGCCAACCAACGGCCCATCGTGGTATGGACCAGCCCCAATTCCTCTTCGGCCTTGAAGTACGGGATGCCTTCGGCCAGGCGGGCTATGAGCGGCGGGATTTCATCCACCAGGCTGGTGGCCAGAACCAGCTTGCCCAAATCGTGAAGCAAACCGCTGGTCATCACTTCGGCGGGCTGAGGATGCCCCGCCTCATCGGCCAGTTCCCGAGCCATGTAGGCCACGGCCAGGGAATGCCCCCAAAGCATGGGTCCGTCCCAGCCGGGAGGCGTCCGGCGCCAGTCGAACACGTCGGCCAACCCCGCGCCCAAGGCCAGCATCTGCAGTTCCCGGGCGCCGATCATCAAAATGGCCCGCCCCACCGTGGTGACCTTGGACCGGAGCCCATAATAGGCCGAATTGGCCAGGCTTAAAACCTTGCCCGCTAACCCCGGGTCGCTTTCGATAATCCGTTCTAGCTGGCCGGGAGTGGTCCGGTCGTCCCCCAGGGCGTCCAAAAGACGCCAGGCCACGTCGGGCACGGCGGCCAGGTGGTCAATTTGAAAAATTTTCCGCCGGATCCGATCGGGATCAGGAATACAGGCCATCAAGCTCAAACCAGACTCCTTGGTTGGAACCCATCCCAAAATTGTTCTTTGGCCTTGGATGCTTTGTCGGAAGGAGGAACCCAATCCTCAAAATACCAAAAGTATTCCTCCGGTTGGCTTCCCCTTTCCTCCTCGTCCCAAGGCCAAACTCCTGATTTGGGGAGGGGTTCTATTTGGACCGTTCCCGGGCCGATGTTGTCCGGAAAAACGTTCTGGTCCCGCCCAACGTCGCGCCACGATCCTTGAGGGCTTCATATTAGCACGAAATATGGTGGATTAGTGGTAAAATACACCATATAAGCTCGCCTTGGGGCATCCGGTTGACATTTGTTCCAGGTTTTGGAACCGTGATCGTACCGGGGTTCCGAGGCGGACGTTTTTTCATCCCGCGCCAGCCGGGAGTTGGGGCCAGGGGCCCCGGAAAGACACCAAGGGAGAAAGCATGTCGAACCCTTCGCGAGTGATCGGGCTGGACGTGGGCGCCGTGGCCGTGAGCGCGGTGCTGTTGGATCAGGAAGGCCGTCGAATCGATCAGGCGTACCGGCTTCACCGGGGGGACGTGGCCGCCGCCTGCCAGGCGATCTTTTCGGGCTGGGCGGGGGAACCCATCACCGGCCTGGCGGCCACTTCCTCCACGCCCGATTTCATCCAGGCCCACCAACGGTATGACAACCGCGTCGCGGTCATCACCGCCGGCCGGAAATATCATCCCGGCCTGGGGTCCATCCTCATCGTGGGCGGCGAAAAATTCGGTTTGATCCAGTTCGATCCGGACGGAGCGTACCGATCCTTCAAAACCAATACCTCGTGCGCGGCCGGGACAGGATCCTTTTTGGACCAGCAGGCTCGGCGGCTGGGCTTGGAAAACGTGGCCGAACTGGCCCGGGTGGCCAACGCGAACCAGGGCGAACCGCCCCGGATCGCGTCCCGGTGCGCCGTGTTCGCCAAAACCGATCTGGTCCATGCCCAGCAGGAAGGATACAGCCTGAACGCCATCGCCGACGGCCTCTGCCGGGGGCTGGCTCAGTCCGTGGTGGACACCCTTTTCTTGGGCGAATCCATCCGGCCGCCGCTCCTGGTTACCGGCGGGGTGGCCCGGAACCAAGCCGTAGTCCGGCACCTGGAACGGATCCTGGAAACGGACCTGATCGTGGACCCGGAGGCCGTGTTTGGCGCCGCCGGCGCGGCCCTGATGCTTTTG
>JAGVGV010000418.1 GCA_020056895.1 Deltaproteobacteria bacterium | reverse complement strand
GCCGGCGTCAGCCTGAATCCCGCCGCTATCGGGCCCAAGCCTTGACCCAGGCGACCGGTGTCTATCCCGAGATGCGGGTTGAGGATACGAGGCAGGTTTTTTTGATTTTCCACGGATTCTAAAAAGGGCAATGAATCAGGGGGGGGGGCCGATGCGGTGAATTCCACCCCGTCAAGCCAAGGCGTTTGGCCCTGGGGCGCGGAGAAGGGGCGATGCCAACCTCGAAAAGATTGGCCGCCCCTCCCACGACGCATCAGGGCGAAAGAGCATTTTGGAGACGGGTTCTAATCGGGAATGCTGATCGTCTGCCCGGGTCTTAGAGTCTTGTTGCTCTTCATCCGGTTGGCGGCCATCAGTTCGGTATGGGTTACGCCGAACCGCTTGGCCACGGTCCACAACGTATCGCCGTTTTTGATCTGGTAGGTTTTGGGAGCGGGCGCTTTTTTCCCCGCTTTGGCGCTCTGAGCGGCCTTGGCCTTCTGGCTGGCCCTGTCGCTTTGGGCCGTCTTGGGTTTCTGAGCGGCCTTGGCATTCAAGGCGGCTTTGGCGGTTTTCAAATCGGGTTTGGCCCGATCGGCGGCGGTTCTACGGGTCTTGTCCCGGTCCGTCCGGCGCCTTTCGTCCGCCCGAGCCAGTTTCACGTCCGATTTGGGCAGCGACCGGTTGTTCCGGGTCAGGGCTTCGGCCACGATCTTATCCCGCAGATCGTTGGGCAGGGAACCGGCCGCCGGATCGTTGATAAACCGGCGTATGCCGATCAGGCGCTCGTTGTATGCGCCCTCCATCGGAGATTCCTTCACCCGCTCACCCGTGTGAGGGCTGTGGATGAACAACCCGCCGCCCACGTAGATCCCCACATGGTGCCCTCGGCTGTCCCGGTACCGGCGGAATACCAGAACGTCGCCGGGCCGAAGGTCGTTCTTGCTCACGGGCTGGCCGGCTTTCACGTATTCACTGGCCGACCGGGGCAGTTTGAACCCATGCTGGGCGAAGGCCCAACTGGTGAAGCCCGAACAATCGAACCCGGTTTGGGGTGAACCCCCGGCGTACCGGTACGGCAGGCCATACTGAGTATAGGCCGTGGCCAGGATTTTGTGCGTCAGGTGAGCCCGTTCGGGCAGCACGGCGAAATTGGCGGGAGGCGGTCCGGCGGCCGGGTTGACGGCCGAATCCGTCGGGCCGTCCATGGCCGAACCGGTGAGTTTATTGCCCGTGATCCCGGCGGCGGCCTCGCCATCGGTACCGAACAAATTCAGGGAATCGCCGAAAACGGAACGCTTGGGCATGGGAGAGGTGGAACAGCCGGAAAAGAGAAGGAGCGCGAACAGACCGGTCAAACCCAGCACGAACCATCTACGGGCGCCCGGCGGCGGCCAGGTGGAAAGGCATTTCCTGGTCATGGGGTCACCCCGTATGTCATCTTGTTTTTCAACCGCATAACGAGAAGGCATTAAACCCCGAGGGGGCCTTTGGAGTCAAGTCATTATTCATCCTTTGGATAACCCCCTTCCATCATGACGAAATGACGGACATCGGCCGGCTCGGGGACCACGGGATCCTCTGGCGGCGGGCTCTTTAGGCTCCGTACTGAACGTAAGGCATCGAATACCGGGCTAAACCGCCTGACCCAGGTTTTTCAATTGATCCATGAGCTGCACCTGAAGTTCCGCCAGCAAAATGTCCTTGGCCATCAGCAGGATGGCTTCGGGCGTGGCGGAAAGCATCAGGTCCGGATCATGGTCCAGGCCAATGCCCAGTTTGTGGCAGGTCAGATTGCTCAGACGGACCAGGTTCATGACCGTATCGTCCGCGGTCGAGCCCGGTTCGTGATGGCCGCCGGCCACCGTGGCGTACCGGCCGGGCATATTGAATTTTTCCAAGAACATCCGACCGAATTCCGGATGAAGGTCCTTGACCACCTCTTGCACCAGGGGTACGGACAGCCGGGTGGGCGCGGTTTTGTTGACCACCAGTTCATCCAGGATTCGTAAAAGCACCAGCTTGCCGATATCGTGAAGCAATCCGGCCATGAACGCTTCTTCGGCAATGCCCCTGAAGCCCAGATTCTGGGCCAGCCATTTGGACGCCACCGCCGTGCCCAGCGCGTGGCTCCACAACCGGTTCATCCATTCCTTGAACTGGCGGACTCGGGCCACGTACATCTGTTTCTGGGTAATCAACATGGTCAGGCTGGACAGGGTGTTGGCGCCCAGGCGGACGGCGGCGTCCTTGACGGTTTTCACCGGCATCAGACCGGCGTAAAAAGCCGAATTGGCCACCCGAAGAACGCCGGCGGCCAGGGCCATGTCCTGTTCGATCACCGCCGCCAGTTGGTCGCCGCTGTAATCGTCCTCCCGGATCAACTGGTCCACTTCCAGCGCCACCCGGTTGAACACGGGCAATTGCAGGTTTTCCCGTTCCAGCCCTTCCCGAATAAGCTGGGCCAGGGGTTTTTCAGCCAAGGGTTTCTCCCGACAAGCGTAATATCTGTTCAATGGTCCGGGGCGGCTCGAGCACCGGCAGAGTGCGGATCACTTCCTGAAGGCTGGTGATGCCTCGGGCCGCCTTGGCCAGGCCGTCTTCGGCCAAGGTGATCAGGCCCGTGGTGTCGATGCAGACCCGCCGGATTTCGCTGGATGTTTTCCGGGCCAAAATCGCTTCCTTCACCTGTTCGTTCAACACCAGCAGTTCAAACACGCCCAGCCGGCCCTGGTACCCCGTGAAATCGCACCGGTCGCAGCCCGTACCGTGAACGAAACCGTAGTTCCCGATGTCCTGGCCCCGGTACCGGAGCCTTCGAATGTCCCTGGGCGACGGCGCATACGGCTCCCGGCAATGGGGGCAAACCTTTTTGATCAGCCGCTGAGCCACCACGCTGACCACCGTGGACGAAATGAGAAAGGTTTCGATATCCATGTTCATCAGCCGGAGCAAGCCGCCGATGGTGTCTTCGGTATGGAAGGTGGTCAGGACCTTATGACCTGTCAAGGCCGCCTGGATGGCGCTTTCGGCCGAGAACTTGTCCCGGATTTCCCCCAAAACAATCACGTCCGGGTCCTGGCGAAGAATATGCCGGAGGGTTTCTTCGAAGGTCACCCCCAGCTTGGGGTTGATGGTGCACTGCGTGATTCCATCCACCACGTATTCCACCGGGTCCTCGGCGGTGATGATCTTGGTGTCCGGCCGGTTGGCGTAGTTAATGGACGCATACAGGGTGGTGGTTTTGCCCGAACCCGTAGGGCCGGTGATGATGACCACCCCGGTGGGAACGTCCAAAACGTCCTCACGATACCGCTCGACCACCTTGGGCGGCATGCCGATATCCGAAATTTTAAGCAGTTCCTGCTTTTTGGTGAGAATCCGGCAGACCACGGTTTCGCCGTAAAACGAAACGTAAAAGGACACCCTCAGGTCGATCTCGCGTCCGAAACGGGTGGGATCGATCAGAATCCGGCCGTCCTGGTGCCGCCTTTTTTCCGTGATGTCGGCCGCGGACATGATTTTCAAGCGGTTGGTCAGGGCGGCTTCGAGCTCCCGGGGCACATCCATGAAATGGATCAACGAACCGTCTTTGCGAAACCGGATCCGGATCCGATTTTTCATGGGTTCGAAATGAACGTCGCTGGCTTCCTTTTTCACCGCCTGAGCCAGGATTTCATCCACCAAGGCCACGGCGCGGTTGGGGTCCGCTTCCAGAAGGGGCCGCCCCTCCTTTTTGGGAACGTGAAACGTGCCCAGAATCTCACGGATGAACCGTTCCAGGGTGATGAGGGGGACGATCTCCCCAAACATCCCCCGGGCCGCGGCCAAGGCGCCGGGGTCCAGCGGATCGGCCATGGCCACCGTCACCCGGTCCCCCTCCCGTCCCAGGGGCAGAATCTTGTTTTTGGCCAAAAGGGGCAGGTTTTTCGGAGTCAAAAGCCCCAGGTCCAGAGTGGACGGGTCCGGTTCCACATATGGAAAACCCAAATGCAACGAAAGCACCTGAGTCAATTCTTGTTCGGTGATATACTTGTTGTGAACCAACATCTGACCCAGCTTGAGCCGGCGGGGATCGATTTTCTGTTTGGCCAGGGCCACTTCGAGCTGTTTTTCGGAGATGTACCCCAGTTCCACCAGAAGCGACCCGATCCGGATGCTGGTTCGGTTGCGGCGCAGGGTTTCACGGATCCGGGCCTGAGTGACATAGCCCAGTTCCTGAACCACATCCAACAACCGGCGGGGGGTGTCCAGGTGCGCCTGGACCTTTTGGGCGTGCTGAACCTGAGCCGGAGACAATGCGCCGTCGTCCACCAGCAGCCGGACAATATCCCCAACCGGCGCGGCGCCGCACGAGAGGTCTGTTTGAGGATTTGGATGATCCGCCATACGCCTTTTCCTGATCCACCGGGAAATGATCCACCGTTGGGATTCCTGGTCATCCACGGGCGCCTTTCCCTTCGGTCGAGGTCCTTATCATCGCAAATATTGGGAAAATCGTCAACCTGCCCCCGTTCTCCACGTACAAGGGGACCGGGAAGGAACCCCGTGTCCATTTTTGGGGGCTTGACAGGGAAGGGGTGGACGAATAAGAATTCCCTTGGGCAAATATTTACCAGTTCAAAACGAGCGGTCCAAAACACCTGATCCCCCGCCGGTCCAAGGGCGGTCGGGCGTTGGACCCCAAGGTTTTCGGGGGGAAGCCAAGCGGAATCGATCCGGAGGCCGATCCCCGGGGAACAAGTTCTTTCAAGATCGTCGCCGTCCAGGCGGACGACCCAGCCGGTCACCATTCACCGCCCCGAGGGGAGCACGGCCCACCGGGCCAGGGGGGAGGAGAGGCGAGATGGATTTCGATCTGACGATGGAGCAGGACATTCTCCGCAAGAGCGTCCGTGATTTCGCGGAAAAGGAAATCGCGCCCAAAGCCCGGGAATTGGACGAAAAAGAGGAATTTTCCTACGACACCATGAAGGCCATGGCCGAACTGGGCCTTTTTGGCATGTTCGTTCCCGAGGAATACGGCGGACAGGGGCTCGACTACGTTTCCTACATCATCGCCACCGAAGAAATCGCCCGAGTGGACGGGTCCCACGCCGCCACCGTGGCCGCGGGCAATTCCCTGGGCATCGGCCCCTTGCATTACTTCGGCAGCGAAGAACAAAAAAGGAGATACCTGCCCAAACTGTGCGCGGGCGAGGCCCTGTGGGGGTTCGGGCTGACCGAACCCAACGCCGGGTCTGACGCCAGCAACACCAAAACCACGGCGGTTCTGGACGGGAACGAATGGGTGATCAACGGGTCCAAGATTTTCATCACCAATGCCTCCACCAACATCAGCCTGGGGGTGACGGTGATGTGCCAGACCGGCACGAGGGACGACGGCCGGAAGGAACTGTCGTGCATTCTGGTGGAAAACGGGACCCCCGGCTTCGAGGCCCATCCCATGCACGGCAAAATGATGTGGCGGGGATCGAACACGTCCGCGCTCTATTTCGACGATTGCCGCGTGCCCAAGGAAAACCTTCTGGGGCCTCGGGGCCATGGGTTTTATCAGATGATGCAGACCCTGGACGGAGGCCGGTTGTCCATTGGGGCCATGGGTCTGGGCGGGGCCCAGGGGGCGTACGAGGCGGCGCTGAACTATTCAAAAGTAAGAACGCAGTTCGGCAAACCCATCGGTACGTTCCAGGCCAACGCGTTCAAGCTGGCGGACTGCTTCATGTACGTGGAACACGCCCGGTTGATGCTCTATAAGGCCTGCTGGCTAAGGGACCAGCACCGTCCCTTCGCCCGCGAAGCGGCCATGGCCAAGCTGTATTGCAGCGAAGTGATGCACATGGTGGCCAACCACGCGGTTCAGCTCCATGGCGGGTACGGTTTGATGAAGGAATACGCGGTGGAACGGTTCTACCGGGACCAGAAGCTTTTGGAGATTGGCGAAGGCACCAGCGAAGTCCAGCGGATCGTCATCGCCCGTCTGATCGGGGCGCTGTAGGCACGGATGGCTATCAGCTATCAGCACTCAGCTATCAGCTTTAATGGAACGAATGCCTATTTATGGATGTTCCAATAAATCGGCATTCTTACTTTATTAGCTGAGATCAGATGGCTGACTGCTGATAGCTCGTTCGGAAAAAAAACCGATCCGTTCGATCAGAAACCCATTTTCCTTATTTCACCCGAAACCTCAAGGGTGATCCCTCCCTTAGAAACCTCTCCCCATTCCCGGCTGGTTTGTGGTATCCATGAGCCCCAAAAGGGGGATGGGATGCTGAATCTGACCATTACCGACGAACGTTTGGAAGGCGCCGTCCGCTTTCACGGCCACCTTTGCCCCGGGCTGCTCATCGGGTACCGGGCCGCGCTTCTGGCCTTGGTTCGGCTGAGCATTACCCGGGCCGAAGACGAGGAGCTGGCGGCCATCGTGGAAAACGATTCCTGTTCGGTGGATGCCGTCCAGTATCTGACCGGCTGCACTTTCGGCAAGGGCAACCTGATTTATAGAAACTACGGCAAGCAGGTCTTTACTCTGATCCGCCGGACCGACAACCGGGGCGTGCGGCTCGCCTTCACCGGCGACCGATTCCGTAGCCCGGGTCCGGACGGCCGGGTGGACCGCGAAGCCTTTGGCCGGGCATTGCTCGAAGCCGGGGACGACGAACTCTTTTCCATCCGTGAAAAAATTCAGGAGCCGCCCCGGACCGCCCGGATCTTCCCCACCCTTCCTTGCGACGGCTGCGGCGAAGGAGTCATGGAGCCCCGGCTGTTCACCGTGGACGGCCGAAAACTCTGTTTTGAATGTCTAAGGAAAACCGACCTCGCCCAGCCCATGACGCACCTGGCCGACTTTCTTTTCGAAGTGGGCATGCTGAAAAAAACCAAGCGGACCGGGTACGCGTATTTGGGCAATGGGCACGAATCCGTGGCCGAACACAGCTTCCGCGTGGCCGTCATCGCTTGGATGCTGGCCCGGATGACGCCCGGAGTGGATGAAAACAAGGCCCTCAGGCTGGCGCTGTTCCACGATCTGCCCGAAGCCCGGACCGGGGACCACAACTACGTGGCCAAGCGGTACGTGACCGTGGACGAAACCGCCGCCGCTCACGACGCGGCTCAAAACGCGCCCAACGGCCCGGAAATTGAAGCCCTGGTGATCGAATTCAACGAAGGCCAGTCCGAGGAGGCCCGGATCGCCTACGACGCCGACCAATTGGACATGATGGTCGAGCTGAAGGAAAAAAAGGACCTGGGCAACCCGTACGCCGGCGCCTGGCTCCATTATGCCCGAAAAAGGCTCCGGACCACCGGCGGCCTGGCCCTGGCGGACGCCGTGATGACCACGGACTGGACTCATTGGTGGTTCCGGCGGGAAGATCATTTATGGGTTCTGAATCACGATGAATGATACGGGGAAAGGGCGCGGCCAGCTCCTGACCTTGGCCCTGGCCATGATCCTGTCGGTCTGGGTGCATGTGTTGGTATTGGCTATGTGGCGATACGTGGAGCCCGAGGCGGCCGCGCCGCCGCCCATTCCCCCGTTGGCCATTGAAATAGAAATGCCCAAATCCGAAGAACCCCCGCCCGCGCCGCTGGACCGGCCTCCCGCTCCCAAACCGCCGGACGCCCCCGCGCCGCCGCCCGATTCCCAGACGCCTCAGCCCCTTCCTACGGCTCCGGTCCTGCCTTTGCCTCAGGGCGATTCGCCCATCCCGGAGGCCAGGCCGTCGGAACTCGACGAAGATACCATTTCCCTGGAAAGCCAGGCGCCCGAATACCTGTCGTACCTCGCCCAGATCAAGGCCGCCGTCCGGGCTCATTGGATTTTCCCGCCCGAAGCCATGAAAAAGAAGGCCCACGGCCGGCTGACGGCGGTGTTTACTCTGGACCAGACCGGCGAACTGATCCGGATCATGGTCGAAGAATCCAGCGGCCACCCCATCTTGGACCACGCGGCCATGGAAGCGGTTCGCGGAGCCGCGCCCTTCCCGCCCTTTCCCGACCATGTTCAGGTGAAACGGCTGAACATCCGCGCCAATTTCGATTATCGGATCAAATACGTGCAAGTGAAATAACGCCTTTTTTCCTGGGATTGTCCCCCCTTT
>JAGVGV010000498.1 GCA_020056895.1 Deltaproteobacteria bacterium | reverse complement strand
GCAAATGCCCAGCATTTCGCAGGCCGCCGTATTGATGAACAGGAGCCCCCCCTGAGCGTCCACGCCGAAAATGCCGTCCCCGGCGGACCCCAAAACCAGCCGGCTGCGTTCCTCGGCTTCGCGCAAGGCATCGGCGGCCCGCTTTCGTTCCGTGATGTCCCGGATGGTGCCCACGGCGTACCATTCGTTTCCAACCTTGAAACCGGATACCCCGACCTCCACCGGGAACAGGGCGCCGTCGACCCGTTTGGCGGTCAGCTCCAGCAATTTGCCGATCACCGGGCCTTGGCCGGTTTGGGCGAACGCTTTCAAGCCCGCGTCGGCCCGCTCCAAGTACTCGTCCGGCGCGAACAGCCGGTGCATATCCCGGCCCTTGGCTTCTTCCTCCGATATGCCGAAAAGCACTTCGGCGGCGTGGTTCCAATACATCACCCTGGCTTGGGCGTCGATCATGATCAGGCCATCATGAATGGCCGAGCTCATCGCCTTCACTTTTTGTTCGGCCTGCTCCCGTTCCCGCATCACCCGGCCCAGCCTGCGGTTCCAGATCACCACCACGATGATGATGCCCAACAAAGCGCCGCCAATGGGGCCCACGGTTTTCCATTCGATGCCGGCCTTGAACTGAAGCGCCAGCCAATGGTTCCGGATTTCGGCTTTTTCCTGGTCGGTCAGGCTGGCCAGAGCCTTATCCAGGGCCGAGGCCAAGAGGGGCCAGTCCTTCCGGACGCCGAAAGCCAGGTCGTGGTTGTAAGGCGTGGAGGCCGCGATCCGCAGATTGACCAAGCCCAATTGTTCGATGTTGTAGGCCACGGTTCCCAGGTTGTCGATGAAGACATCGAACTTCCCGGCATCCAGATCCTTGAGCGCCGCGGCGATGTCCGGGCTGGGAACCAACACCAGGTCCGGCCGGTCCTTTTTCAAGCTGGCTTCGATGATCTGGCCCTTGATCACCCCTACCTGAAATCCCTTGAGATCGTCCATGCCGCCGACCAGCCGGTCTTTCCGCGTAACGATGACCGATGGAAAGGTGATGTATCGCTTGGTGAAGATGAAGTACTTTTCCCGTTCCTTGGACGGCGTGATCTTGGGAACCACGTCGATCTCCCCTTCCAGGGATTTCTGGAAGGAGTCGGCCCATTTGATGTCTTTGCGGACCTCGACCTTGACGCCCAGGCGTTTGGCCGCTTCGATGATGAATTCGGCGCTGATGCCGGTGTACACGCCTTTGGAGTCGATGTATTCAAAAGGCGGCCGGGCCTGATCCACCCCCAGATGGAGGGTTTTTCCCGCCAGAAAAGCCTTTTCCTCGTCGGTCAAATCCAATTGCCGGCTGGAATCCGTTGGTTGAGGCATATAAATCTGGCTGATCCGGCGCCGTTCCACCGGAGTCAGGGAATCCAGGCCCTTTTCGAGGATGGGGATCAGAGCCGCCCAGTCCCGGCGGACTCCCATGGACATTTCGATGGGCCCGAATTCATTGAAGGGCAGGGTGTCCAGCCCCGGGAGGTTGTTCCGGGTGAACAGGTACGCCACCTGAGAGGCGTTGCCGATGTACGCGTCCGCCCGCCCGGTGTTCACCGCCGACAGAGCGCCCAGCGTTGTTTCCACGTCGATGATGTGGGCCTGGGGCGCGTTCCTCCGGATGAAATCCGCCGTATCGGACCCCTTTTCCAGAGCCAGGCGCCGGCCGGCCAAATCCTTGGCCGAATGAACCATCCCCCCTTTGGCGACCACCAACACGCGGGGAACCACCAGGTACGGCTTGGTGAAGGCCAGGTATTCCCGCCGGTCCGAGGCATCCACGACCACCGGCAAAAGGTCCAACCGTTTTTCCTTCACCGCAGCCAGTCCTTCGGCCATGGTCCCAAAGGTGGGATCGACATCGAACCCGACCCGCTGGGCGACGACCTTGAGGATGTCCACGGCGATCCCCTCATACGCGCCGCTTGGGTCCACGTAATGGAAGGGGGGAAGATTGGCCAGCCCGGCCAGGCGAAGGGTGGGGTGTTCCTTGATCCAGGCGGTTTCTTCCGGGGAAAGGGCCACCTGAACCTGCATGGCCGCCTCTCCCGTCCACCGCATCAGAACGGCTTGCTTGTCCGCCAAGGTCAGCGCGGCCAGGGCCTTGTCCAGAATGGAGGCGAGTTCCGGCCAGTCCTTGCGGACGCCGATCGTCAGCACCGACCCTTGCTTCTTGAGGGTTCCCTGAACTTGGAGGTTGGTCAACAATTCCTGGGCGATAATATAGGCCGCCACGGCCCGGTTGCCCGCGTACGCGTCGACCTCGCCTTTGGAGACCGCCGCCAGGCAGGCGGAAGTGTTATCGTGCTCTACCACCTGAACTTCGGGGTAGTATTCCCGGAAGTATTTGACATTGCCAAACCCCCGCTCCAAGGCCAGGGTCTTGCCCTTCAGGTGATCCTCGAAGACGTAATACGGCCCATCCTTGCGGGCCACGACCACGTGGGGCACCGTGAGGTAGGGGCGGGTGAAATGGAGGTATTCCTCGCGTTCGGGGTTGGGGGTGACATCCATGAGCGCGTCGATGTTCTTGTTTTTGACGGCGGAAAGATTGTTGGGAAAGGGCGCCGGAACAAACTCGAATTCCAGGCCAAGACGGGGACCGAGCATTTTCAGCAAGTCAACGCCGATCCCTTCCGCCCCGCCCATCGCGTTTTTCATGTTCAATGGCGGCCAGGCGTCCATCACGGCCATGGTGATTTTCGGGTGGGCCGCGATCCAGGCCTTTTCCCCGTCGGTCAGAGCCAGTTCCCTTTCGGACGCCACCGCTCCTTCGCCTTTACCCCGAGGACCGCCGGTCATCCATTTGTCGTGCAGTTTCCCGATTTCATCCTCGGCGATCAGGGTCATTCCCTTCGCGAGAATCGAGGCCAGAACCTTGATTTCCTTGCGGACGGCGATATGGAGCGGGATGGGCTTGTCTTCATCGATCCCCAGTTCGCCGCCCACTTTCAGATTCGTGATTTGAATCTGGCGGGTGATGTAATCCACCACGGGCATCAGATCGAACAACGCATCGGCCGAACCCACGGAAACGGCCCGGATGGCGCTGGAGGTATCGGGGACTTCAACGATCTTGATCTCGGGATGAGCCTTCAGCACATCGTGCAGATAAAACCCCTTGGGTACGGCGAAATGCTTGCCGTACAGGTCCCGGATGGAGGTCACCTGGGGAAAATCCTTCCGGGTGTACAGCATCTGGATCATGATGACGTACGGCGGGGTGAATTCGAGAAACCGTTCCCGTTCCTTGGACTGGGCGATGTTCAGCATCACATCCAACTCGCCCTTTTTGATCATGTCCAGGAATTCATTCCAGGAAGGTCCATGGATGAACCGGATATTCAGGCCGGTTTTTTGGGCCAGAAGGTTCATATAATCAACGGAAAATCCCTTGGGCTGGCCCTTTTCATTGAAGTTGAAGGGCGCCCAATCCCCCTCGTTGTGGACCCGGATCGGCCCGGTTTTGGAGAGGAAATCCCGTTCGGCCTCGTCGAGCATACGGTCCAGGGCCGGTGGAATCGGGTTCCCGGCCCCGGCCGATACCGGAAAGAAACAGAAAACGGAAAGAAACAGAGACAGGGTGATGACCCAGAAAGAATGTGCACGCATAAGATTCACCCCGATCGATCGTCCTGAAACCTGATGGAAATGCTTCAAATTGGATGCCCCGGCCTAGGCCTCGCGGCGGGGCCGGCGGGGAGCTTTATTACGATAACGGCCCGAAAGCTTCATCTTTTTCTTCAACCCATTATACAATAGAGTGGGCTTCCATCCCATGGGGGGCGGCGAGATTCCGTAGGCAGGGATTCAGTCCATTTTGCTTTGGGGATACGAAATCCGTGTATTCACGATTTTGGATGGCGAAAAAATAGAAAGGCGGAGACGGATGGACGGTGAAACGCTGATCTCCCTGGCGGGGTTGTTGCTGATGGTGGAAGGGCTGCCCTGGGCGGCGGCCCCCGGACGATACAAAGCCGCGCTGCTGACCTTGCTGGATGTTCCGAACGACCGGCTGAGGTGGCTGGGGCTGGGGGCCATGGCCTCGGGCCTGTTGCTGGTGTACCTGGCCGGGTCCAGGTGATGGGGTCTGGAATCTATCCCAAAATTAGGTTCTGATCCCCCCACCAGAGATGGGCCAGGTCGATTTCCACCTCCTGGAACGGTTCGACCCGCGCCTTGTCGTTTTCGGCGTAATTTCCCATGAGCATCCAGGCGCCGTCCTTCAGCTTGAAGGCTTCCAAAAGCTTGTTCAGGGGGTCGATGAGCCAGAGATACGGGACGCTGTGCTCGGCGTAAATGGGCATTTTGCGGACCCGGTCGATCCGGAAAGTGCTTGGGGACAGGATTTCGCAGACCCAATCGGGCGCCACCGAAATCCAGTTCTCGGCGGGTGGCGCCGGAAGCCGCTCCTGTTTCCAGCCGGCCAAATCCGGCACAAACAGGTTCTCGCCCAGCATTACTTCCGGCTCAATGATGATCACCCATCCGCCGGGGCCGCCACTATCTCCAAAATCGTATGGCGCCCCAATTCGAATGCTTAACCTGGTCGCCATCCGACCGTGCCGGGAATGGGGGCGAGGGAAGGCATGCAGTTCGCCTTCGATGATTTCGCCGGTCATGTTCGCCGGCAAGGTGTACAAGTCGTTATAAACGGCCTTGCGTTTGGCGGGCATGGACATGAAGGCCTCCTTCCCAGGGGGCGACGGACGATCAGGCGGTCGCCTGGTTCAAGAACGAAAGACCCCAGGCTCCAACCCGTCCGCGCCACCCTTCCGGGGCATAAACATATCTCCCTATATTTATTCAATAATAGGTCGGCACCCGGGTTTTGTCAAATCGGGCGGAGGCCACGTTCATCCGAAGTCCATTTGGTTTCAGATCCGTTCCACGAATTCCGTGCCCAGCAGGCCTTCGGGCCGGAACAGAAGCACCACGATGATGATCAGAAAGGCCAAGGTGTTCTTGAAGGCCACGGAAATCAATCCGCCGGCCAGAGCCTCGGCCACGCCCAGAATCAATCCGCCCACAATGGCCCCGGGCAGGCTGTTCAGGCCCCCCAGAATGGCGGCGGCGAACCCCTTGAGGAATGGTTCCAGCATGAAAAAAGGGTCCAAGAGAAGCGCGGCGGCCAGGAACAGACCGGCCAGAACTCCAAGGGCGGCGGCCAGCCCCCAGGCCAGGGCCAGCACTCGGCGGGTGGGGATGCCCAAGGTCTGAGCCGCGGCCAGGTTTTCGGACGTGGCCCGCATGGCCAGCCCCAGCCGGGTTTTCTGCACCAGCAGGTAGAACGACAGGCTGCCCAGAATCCCCACGGCCAGAGTGCCCAGGCTGAGCTGGCTGATGGTGATGGCGCCGAAGGAATAGACCTTGGTGTCCGAAAGGGGAAAGGCGAAGGATTGCGGTTCGGTGGTCCAGAACCTCAGCAGCAGGCCCTGCAGCACCAGGCCGAAGCCCAAGGTGAGGATGATCTGGCTCAAGGGAGTGGCGTCCCGGCGCTGAGCCGGCACCAGGATGAGGAAATAGAACAGGATCGAGATCAGTCCGCCGCCGCCCAGGGCCAGCAAAAAAGACCAGGGCCAGGCCAGGTTGGCGGCCATCAGGCTGAAGGCGCCAAACGTGCCGATGGTGGTCACGTCGCCGTGGGCGAAGTGGAGCACCCGGTTGGCGCGGTAGATCAGCACCACGCCCAGGGCCACCAGGGCGTACAGGCTGCCCTGGGACAGGCCGGAAATGGTGTATTGGAGGATTCGTTCCAGCATCGTTTCTCCTTAGGGTTCCCCGAAGATCAACGGAAGGGCCAGTTGCTGAAATACAGCCGGATTTTGAGAAACCGGCCGGCCAGCCCGCCCGGTTCGAAAATCAACAGGATGATGATCGTCAGGCCGAAGACCACCGGGACCATGGCCGTGGTGAAGACTCCGGCCAGTGCCTTGCCCAAGATGCCCAACGAGCCCGCGGCCGCGACGTTGGCGGCCCATTCGGCCAACCGGCCGCCGAAAATTTGAGGCACGATCCACACGAAGGCCGCGCCCATGATCGCCCCTTCCACCAGTCCCAACCCGCCCACGATCACGGCCACCAGAAAGGTGATGGTTTCCATGAAGGTGAACATGTTGGGCTCCAGGTGGCCCATGAACAGGGCGTACAAGCCCCCCTGGATGCCTACGTAAAAGGAACTGAGGGCAAAGGAGGCCAGCTTGTACCGGGTCAGGTTCACGCCCAGCACTTCGGCGGCGAT
>JAGVGV010000577.1 GCA_020056895.1 Deltaproteobacteria bacterium | reverse complement strand
TTGCGGGACAAGCCGGTCAGTTCCTTAAAGGCCGGAGTGGTCAGCTCGCCGTTCTGGCGCATGAAATCCCGGGCCACGGTCCACAGGCGGTCCAAAGCCGAGGCATCGAAATACAGGTCGGCCTTGACCTTGACCAGCGCCCCGGTTTTCAACAGGTGTTCCAGAATTTCCTTGTGCGCGGCGGCGTCGCCGGGAAGGTTTGGAGTCAATTCCTTGAAATAAGGCGGATTTTCTCCTCCCTGGCGATACGCCTCCAGCAGCAGGCGCTCGATGGTTTTCATCTCGTCGGCCAGTTGGGGCTTGTGGTTGGGCCGCCGGACCATATCCCGGTCCAGCACCAGGGAACCCGCTTCCTGCAGCCGGTCCAAAAGAAAAGTGAGCAGTTTGGTTTCTTCCAGGCCCGGCACCCGGGTTTTGAATTCCTCCTTGCCCAACCCCGGCCGCACCGGGTATTCGCGGTGGTACGCATCCAGAATTTCGATCACCTTGGCGCCCAGGGCGTCGTAGAGCGTCCGGCCGATCACCCGGCCCTGTTCCTTGTCGTACGCGATGGCTGACCGGCGGGTGAGAATCTGCTGCAAGGCTTCCTTGATTTTTTTGGCCGGCAGATCGATCAGACCGGCCAGGTCCTGATGGGTGACGCCTTTGGCCCCGGCGCTGTCGATCAGCACCTGGATGCTGGCCACCGGGTCGCCGTCCCGAAGGGCCAGAAGGTCTTTCAGCGTGGCTTCGTGGAACCGTTTGTGCCGGACCGGGTTGGGATTGAGTACTTCGCCGCCGGCCACGGTCCGGATGGGGGAATAGCTCCGGAGCACGAACCGGTCCCCGGACAGGCAGACGGCCAGCTCCTCGAGAATGATCTGGGCGGGCCCTTCCTCCCCCGGCGCCATTTCTTCGCGATCCAAGAGCAGCACCCGGCCGATGTGTTCCGCCGTACCCACGTGAAAACGGACCTGGGTCCGGTTCTTGAGCGGCCGGATGGCCGAAGAAAGGTGATGGACCCACAGGTCCTGCCGACGGCTGGGGTGGAGCATGTCCGGCGGCGCCAACACCTGGCCCCGGCGGATGGCTTCCCGTTCCAGGCCTTGGAGGTTGATCGCGGTCCGAAGGCCCGCTCCGGCCTCTTCCACGCTTTGGTTATGCACCTGCAGGCCCCGCACCTTGGAGGTGTGCCCGCCCGGATAAATCGAAACCGGGTCCCCCAGGGACACTTTGCCCGAAATGGAGGTCCCGGTGACCACGGTGCCGAACCCCTTCATGGAAAAAACACGGTCCAAGGGCATACGGAACAAGCCCCCGTGCTGGCGATCCTCAACCCGGTCCGCGGATCGGGCCAGGGACTGGATCACGCTGTCGCGCCCCTGCCCGGTAATGGCGGAAAAATGAACGATCTCGGCCTGTTCCAAAAAAGTACCCTTGGTGAATTCCCTAACGTCCTCTTCCACCAGGTCCAGCCATTCCTCGTCCACCATATCCACTTTGGTCAGCACCACCAGGCCGTACCGAACGCCCAAAAGCTGGCAGATTTCCATGTGTTCCCGGGTTTGGGGCATGATCCCTTCGTCTCCGGCCACCACTAGGGCCACCATATCCACGCCGGTGGCTCCGGCCACCATGTGCCGCACGAATTTTTCATGGCCGGGCACGTCCACCACGCCCACCCGGCGGCCGTCGGGCAGGTCCAAATGGGCGAACCCCAGTTCGATGGTAATGCCCCGCGCTTTTTCCTCTTTTAAACGATCGGTGTCGATCCCGGTCAGGGACCGGATCAGGCTGGTCTTGCCATGGTCGATATGACCGGCGGTACCGAGAATAATCTGCTTGGACATGAATGATGCTCCAGGGGCAACCCAAAGGCCGACTGGGGGACGATCCCCTGGGAACCATTATAAACCATTAAATGTTTGGGTCAAGAACGGTTCCCGGCCCCCGGTCCCGGCCCGTCCCGGAACGGGATGGGTTCCGGGCGGCGTCCGCCACCTTCACCCCGCTATCCGTCCCAGGCCTGACCCCTCGGACCATACTCGCGCAGTACGGTGCTCTCTTCGCGCTAGGCGTCCCTTGGGTCAGGCCTTGGGCCGCGTGGCCAAAGCGGGGGAATTGTGCTATGGACAAAGACGAGCTCCGGCGAGGGAGGCCAAACCGCCAAACCGATCGATGGCTACCGAAGGACGGTCTTATGAAACTATCCGATATTCCTTTTGGCGCAACGGATTGGAAGACGATCGAACCCACCCTCCATCCGGGTGAAACCGGAACGGCCATTTGGCGGACCCGTCAATTCGGGGACATCCGGGTCCGGATGGTGGATTATTCCCCCGGGTATCTGGCGGACCACTGGTGTTCCAAAGGCCATATTCTGCTGTGCCTGGAAGGGGAACTGCATACGGAACTGGCGGATGGCCGGCGGTTCGTGCTGACTCCCGGAGTGAGCTACCAGGTGGCCGACGCCGCCGAACCGCACCGATCCTCCACACCCATCGGCGCCAAACTGTTCATCGTGGATTGAGGGGGCTTCGTGGGAGCCGGGGAGGAAAGAGTGGTCCCTCCCAAGTGGCGACCGTCCCCTTTTTCCGCCGGAGGGAACCCGTCCGAACAATTCTTGGATAATTCAGGCGAACTGGTTATTCCACCGCCGTGGTATCGATAAATTTCGAGGAGGGCTCGATGATGGCCACCTACGACAGAATAGTATCCACCCTTCAATCGCAAGATGTTCCGTTTCGAGTAGTTGAACATGAACCCGAGGGCCGGTGCGATGTCGTCTCCGAAATCCGTGGAAACGCTCTGAGCCAGGCGATGAAGGCGATAGTGATTATGGCCAAACTTGGGAAAAAGGAGCGGCGATACTATCTGGCGGTGGTTCCTGGCGATTGTTTATTGGATATGGAGGCGATTAAAAGTCATGCGGGGGCAAGCTCGGTCATGTTCGCGCCGGCGGAGAGGGCTAAAATTTTGACGGAATGCGAAATGGGGGCTGTGCCACCCTTTTCTTTTCATGAAGAACTACGTCTTATCGTCGACCCTTCCATTACCGCAAACAGTGATATTGTGTTTAATGCCGGTCGCCTTGACCAATCAATTTTTATGGCCACCGATGATTATATCAAAACTGCCTGCCCAACTTTTGTAAGGATTGTTAAATGAACCGTATCCGCTCATCCTTCACCGGCTCCTTCCGCCTCAGTCCTGGCCCTTGGCCCGCCGCCGAGCCGATCGATTTTTAGCCGCTGGTAGAATACATCCCTTTCCGTATTTTTTTTCATCCTCTTTCCCAGGACCCGCTTATCCAGCGGTAATAATCCGATCCGATCCCCTTCCTTTCTCCCTTGACAACCGTCGAACGTTTGGCTATATTGCCAAATAAGAAGACGAACCGCGAGGCGGAACCATGGACTCCCACATCCAAGCCCAATACGAAGCCCGAGCCAAGGTCCTCAAGGCCATGGCCCACCCCACCCGGCTGTTCATGGTGGACGAACTGTCCAAGGGCGAACGGTCCGTCCTGGAGCTCACCCGGATGATCGGCGCGGATGTGTCCACGGTCTCCAAACACCTGACGGTATTGAAAAACGCGGGGCTGGTCTCGGACGAAAAGCGGGGGCCCCAGGTGTTTTATTCACTCAAAGTGCCCTGCGCCCTTCAGTTCTTCACCTGCGTGGAATCGGTGTTGGCGAGCGAAGACGGGCGGGCGTTGCCCATGGCCCGGTAAGGTTGATTTTTTAAAAACCCCGTGCTTTGGCGATATTGCCAATTGTGATTGGAAGAGGAACGTCATGAACTGGAAAGAAGAATGGAAGAAACTGGGACTCCTGGTCGTTTTCTTCCTGGCCTGTTTTTACCTGCCAGTCGAAACCCTCGCGGGATGGGACCGGCTGGGACACGCGGTCTGGGAATCCCTGTACCTGGTCCGATGGTATGCCCAGGAGCACGTGCTCCTCTGCCTGGTCCCCGCGTTCTTCATCGCCGGGGCCATCGCGGTGTTCGTCAGCCAGGCTTCGGTGATGAAATACCTGGGGCCCAAAGCCAACAAGGTGGTGGCGTACGGCGTGGCCTCGGTTTCCGGAACCATTCTGGCGGTCTGTTCCTGCACGGTTCTGCCGCTCTTCGCCGGCATCCACCGCATGGGCGCCGGGCTGGGGCCGGCCGCCGCGTTTCTGTATTCCGGCCCGGCCATCAACGTGTTGGCCATTGTCCTTACGGCGCGGGTTTTAGGCCTGGAAATGGGCATCGCCCGAGCGGTGGGCGCCATATCTTTTTCCGTGATCATCGGCTTGGCCATGCATCTGATCTTCCGGCGTGAGGAAATGGAAAAAGCGGCCCTGATGGCCGAGATGCCCGAACCGGAAACGGTTCGGCCGTTGTGGCAGAACGCCCTGTTTTTCGCGGGGCTGGTCGGCATTCTGGTTTTCGCCAACTGGGG
>JAGVGV010000175.1 GCA_020056895.1 Deltaproteobacteria bacterium | reverse complement strand
TAGACGCATGCCGGGAAGCCAACCAGAAGGATATGCTGGACCCGGTGAAGCCCATTCCCGAAATGTTTCCCAAGCGGGTCAAGATCGTGGACTGGTCGGACCGGAAGCAGGTTCAGGACCGTCTGACGCCATACAATTGGCTGTTCATCCAAACGGCGGAAGTCAAGGTGGGCGGCGAAACCAAAACCGTTCATATTCCCCGCCGATGCATGCATTGCCAGAACCCGCCCTGCGCCGATCTTTGCCCCTGGGGTGCGGCCAGCAAAAGCGATCAGGGCATTACCGTGATCGATAAAGACCTTTGCCTGGGCGGGGCCAAATGCCAACAGGTCTGCCCCTGGCAGATTCCCCAGCGTCAAAGCGGCGTGGGGCCGTATCTCAAGATCGCGCCGGCGTACGGCGGCAACGGGGTGATGTTCAAATGCCATCGCTGCCACGAACGTCTGGCCAAGGGCGAAACTCCGGCCTGCGTGGAAATCTGTCCCGAAGGAGTCCAGACTATAGGGCCGAGGGATGAAATCGTGGCCGCGGCCCACAAAAGGGCCAAGGAAATCGGCGGGTACGTGTACGGTGAACACGAAAACGGCGGCACGAACACCCTGTACGTTTCTCCGGCGCCGTTCGATCTATTGAACCAGGCGATCGCCAAAGGCGACGGCAAACCCCACCTGGGGCCGGTTAAAAACACCATGGCCCAGGCTGAAAACCTGTCGTTGGCGCTGTTGATCGCGCCATTGGCCGGCGCGGCGGCGGCTTTCGGCAAGGTGAGGAAAACCGTGGCCCGGCTGGCCGGGTCTTCGACCAAGGACGAGGTGTCCCATGAATAGCCAGGGCCAAACCGGACATCCCGGCCGAGCCTTCCGGTGGTTGTACATCGTTTCCGTGGCCGCGCTATTGTTCAGCGGCATTGGCCAGATGCCCATCTTTAAACGGTACTATCTGGCGGACCTCCCGGGATTGGCCTGGACCGCCGATTTCATGATCACCCTGGTGATCCATTACATTGCGGCGGCCGTGTTTCTGGCCCTGGTTTCGTACTACCTGGTCACGCGGCTGATGACCCGATCCCTGTCTCCGATCGGGCGCAAAGGGGGAATCCGGGGCGTGTTGTTCGGCTTGTTGATCCTGTCCGGGGTCGTGCTGGTTTTTCGGAACCTGCCCGCGCCCATCCTGCCGCCGGGGTTGATCGTGGGCGCCACCTTTACCCACGTGGCGGCGGCCATGCTGTTCTTGCTGGCGGCGGTCACCGTACTTCGGTTCGGAAAAAAATAATCCGGAATCGAATTCCGGCTTCGAACGGGCCTTTCACCCAGGGTGGAGGGCCTGTTTCGTCATTCGGAGGCGAGGGTCGGCGAGACCCGGAGTGACGGTTGGCGTCAGCTCTTCTTGAAGGGATGGACCCGGACGCTTATTTCACGGCGGCAGGTTTCCACCAGGCCCAGGAGGGTTTTGGAAAAACGGGGGCCGCTGATTTCTTCCAACGGCATGGGGATGGTTTCCGCCGATTGGTACACCACATCACCGGCCGGCCGGGTCACCTGAGTCCGCCGGTGAAAGCGGAGGACCGCCGGGTCCCCGTCGAACAGGGGTTCCTGGTAGGAAATCCGTACCACGGCTTCGGCGCGGCCGGCGATGGATTGATCCTCGAAAAGCAGCAGGCGTTCCAGATGGAAGGGGCTTGAGGGCTGGAGGGAACGGGCTCGGACCTCCCCGTCGTCCAACCACCGGGCGCCCGATCGATTCAGGTCGGCGTTCAGACTCCGCAGAAAGCGTTCCACCACCCGTTGAACCCGGGTGAACGAGAGAGCCATTTCCGATTCGGCGCGTCGATTCATGGAGAAACACCATACAATAACCGGGCCGGACTGTCAGCAACAAGCATCCGTTCCGTGTTTAAGGGCTTTGGGGGAGACGATGATTCGCTGGATGGCGTTCCGACGCCGGCGAGCGGGCCGTCGCCGATTATGATGAACGAATCCCTGCCGGACAACCCCGAGTCTTCCTCGGGGCAGGGGGCTGACCTGAAATGCCTGGCCAACCCCGATCGAACCTTCGGGAGGTGATCCGGATCGTTCCCGGAGGTTTACCGGGAAACCGGACGTTTTGGCTTAATGATTCGGTCCGGTGGAGGAAACCCGGCCGGGTAGCCAAAAACCTGGGTTGGACATTGATTAATCAATGAAAAATATATGTTACCCTCGATCCTTGACATCCGCCCGTCCCCCCTCCTATAATCCGGCTCCGCGATGGGAAGCACCGTACGAGTGGGCTTCCCATATTTTTCAGGACCGGGGGATGGACGTTTGGCCGACCAAAACGATTCCAGCCGCCGGTCCGGCCTCCTTCAAGGGGGAGGTGCAGGGAGGATTTCATGACCAGCATGGATGTTTTGGATGTGTTCAAACGCCGGACCCGGTCGCCGCTCCGACCTCGTTCCGGAGACGTGATTCGGACCATTTTTCCGCATTTTCGCCAGCATCCCCCCTACACAGGTTCCCTGATCCTGGGTGAAGCGGACCAATGGGACCGCCATTGGTTCTTCGTGGCTCAGCAAAAGCCCAAGCCTCAGAACCTTCGGACCAAGGAAGACCTGGCCAAACTGAACCACGGCATGCTGACCGCCGAGGAACATTCCCAGATTCTAAGGTTTTTGGCCAAAGCGCGAACCGGCAATCTGAACGGCGCCATTCTGTTTTCGCTGGTGGATACGTACGGCGCGGATATCTCCATGGATTCGGCCCGTCATTTCCAGGCCTTTTTCATCGCCCGGCTGATCCGGGCCTTTTTAACCCTGCCCATGCCGACGATCTCGGTGATTTTAGGCGAAGGCGGCAGCGGCGGGGCCCTGGCCATCCAGTTTACCGATCGGCAAGCTCAAATGGACGACGCCCTGTATGCCACGGCTCCGCCCGAAAGCATGGCCGCCATCATTTTCCGGGACCCCAGCAAGGTGCGCGAGGCTTTGGATATCCTCAAGCCCACGGCCGCGGACCTGAAGGAATTGGGGATCATCGATACGGTTTTGCCCTCCCCCAAGGATGTGGCCGACCTGGGCGGTTTTGCCCGTTCGATCGGCGGATATTTGGAAAAAACCGCCAAGGAACTGGGCAAGATCAAGATCGTCAAACTGCTGGAAGCCCGGCGGGACCGGGCCGAAGCGTATGGTCTGCCCATGCGCAAACGCAGGAAGCTCACGGGTTTTCTCATCAAAACCCCGTTGCTCCGGAAAGCCGTTCTCCAGCCGCCGCCGGATATCAAGATATTGAGCGCGAACGAATCGGCGTTGCAGGTCCACCACGATTACGGCGATGGGCTGGCCGGGCGGCCGCCCCAGGAATGCGTCCGGTGCGGAGATACCGGTACGAAGGACGAAGCCGAAGAGGGCTGCGGCCGGCTGATTCCGCTTCAAACCTACATCGATAACCACTACGTGTGCCCCCATTGCGGCAAGGCCCGGGTTATGGGCGCGTTGGGGTGGATCAACTGTTTGACCGATCCGGATTCGTTCCATGAATTGTACCGGGACCTGACCGCCGACCGGTTGCTGCCCCCCCTGATTTTGACTCCGGAATACAAGAAATTCATTGATAAACAGGACCGGCGGTCGCCCTTCCGCGAGGCTCTGGTTACCGGCGAAGCCCGGATATACGGCCACGAAGTGGTGTTGGCGGTCTGTGATTTTTATTTTTCCGGCGGGTCCATGGGCGTGGTTTTCGGCGAAAAATTCAACCGGGCCGTGGATTACGCCATTGAAAAACGCTGGCCCTTGGTGAGCCTTTGCTGTTCGGGCGGAGCCCGGTTGTACGAAGGAACCCTGGCCCTGATGCAAATGGCCAAAACCATCGCCGCCGTGGATCAGCTCAAGGAACACGGTCTGCCCTTTTTTTCCATTTTGGCCGATCCCTCCACCGGCGGGGCCATCGCCAGCTACGCGGCCTTGGGCGACGTGATCATCGCCGAACCTCAGGCCATGGTCATTTTTACCGGACCTCGAGTCATGAAATCCCGCGGTTTTCCGGTGGATGAAGAAGCCATCCGGGCCGCTTCGCTTCACAAACTATCGGCGGATATTTTCCGGCGGATGGATTTTTACCAGGAAATCCGAGGGATTCACGAAGTGGCCGAACGGCCCGAGTTCAAGCGGGTGTTGTGTAAATACCTGGATTTTTATCGGAACAGCCATGGGAAACTGGCCGGGTGATCCGCCCGGCGGCGGGAATCACGAATATCGGGCCGGATGGTCTCCAGTACCCATCCCAAAATAGGGAGTTTGGCCTTGGGGCGAGGAGAAGAGTAGAAACCAACCTCATATTTCGAGGATTGGCTTTTGCTCTTCGACAACGCATCCAAGGCCAAAAAAACTGTTTCGGGATGGGTTTTATTACCAATTGTGCATCAGGTTGTGGCCTTGTCGTTGGACGATTTCATCTTCCATCTGATGGAAACGTTTGGCGATGACCCGGTTCAGGTTCCGCATCACGATGTATCCCAAGCGGTGGTTGGAATCGAACAGCCGGATCATATCCTGGCCTCGGATGCGGTAAAACTGGCAGCCTTCGGGCCCGGCGTAAGACGACAGGGTGAATTGGTGCGGCGGGACCAACGCGGACCAGCCGAAGGTTTTCGTCGCCGGAACCACGGACAGGGTGTGTTCCTGGTCCGTTTCCCGGCCCGGCATTTCGAACCGAAGGTTCACTTCACCTTGAATGATGATGCCCACGTCTTCGGCGTTGTCCCCTTCACTGAAAATCCGTTCGCCCGGACCCTGGTGATCTTTGCGGCACAAGGGAAGAATTTTTTCCAGTTCCGCCCGGCCCAGATCCTTGAACAAACCCACCTGGCTCAGAAATGTCAGTTCGTCCATGATTCTCCCCTTTCGTGGTGATGAAACCCACCCGGTTGGATGAAGTGTAACCCGCCTAGGTTCCCGGGGGCAACTGCTCGAGCATCCGGCGCTTTCCTTTTTCGTCGATTTCGTTCTTATGTACCCCATTATGTACCCCAGTGTAAACCCAATGGCCCATATCCGCCAAGACCCGGATTAACCTTGGAACGAAGGAGCGGTTTTTTCTACTCACCTTTGGGTCCGCTGGGGTATAACCTGTGGTATCAACGGCCCCGTTCCTCTCAACGACTTGTCGGAAAGGGACCCTGGGGCCGGTGCGAGGTGATTTTATGACATATGCTCTTCGGCCCGAAGAGTGCCGGACCGACCTTCCCCTGGACCTGAAAAAGGACGAAACCCAGGTGGTGCCCGATGTGGTCCGCCAACTGGTTCAAACCTGCGCCTCCAAGCATTGCTTTGAACACGTCAGCCCCATTCCCATTCCATCACGCGAAGCCGTGGTTCAGGTCATACTCACCGGGCGGCGGGTGCTTTTTCCGGGGTATTTTACCGAAAACCGGATCGATCAGGTGAATCTGGAATACTACCTCGGCCAGGAAGTCACCAGCCTGGCTCAGCAATTGGGAACGCAGGTCGCCTGGGCCGTGCGGCACGACTGCTACCGGTACGAAGCCGTGGAATGCACCCACTGCAACGAACAGGGCCGGGAAAAGGCCCTGCGGTTCATCGAAGCCCTGCCGGAACTCCGGCGGAAGCTGGCCTTGGACGTTCGCGCCGCGTATGAAGGGGATCCCGCCAGCGGCAGCCTGGACCAGATCATTTTCAGCTATCCCGGCCTGTTCGCCGTGACGGTATACCGCATGGCCCATGTGCTCCGGCATCTGGACGTGCCTTTGCTGCCTCGTATCATGACCGAATACGCTCATTCGGCCACCGGGATCGACATCCACCCCGGAGCCCACATTGGGGAAAGCTTTTTCATTGACCATGGCACCGGCGTGGTGATCGGCGAAACCGCGATCATCGGCGACCGGGTGCGTCTGTACCAGGGGGTGACTCTGGGGGCCCTGTCCATCCCCCGAGGCGCGGTCCAAAGCCTGAGAGGCGCGAAAAGGCATCCCACCATCGAGGACGACGTGGTGATTTACGCCGGCGCCACCATTCTGGGTGGTGAAACCGTGATCGGCGCCCGGTCGGTCATTGGCGGCAACGTATGGCTGACCGAATCCGTCCCGGCCGATACCAAGGTGGTGCTCAAAACCCCCGAACTGGTTTTCATCGGCCATTCGGCGAAAACCGAAGGATGAAGCACGCACGATACGGAGTGAACCCCCTAAACCGGGGATAAATACGGACGTGGCGGAAACGGAAAAGGTTGCCCCAAACCGTTCGCGGACGGGGTTCACCCCCTCTTTGGTCCCAACACCCGGACCACGACCAGCGTTACGTCGTCCTCCGGGTCCCGTCCGGCCCGAAAAGCGTTCAAGGCTTCCAGCAGGCTCAATATGATTTCCTGAGCCGACCGGCCGGATTGTTCCCGAAGCACCCGCCGGACGGCCTCCTTGCCGAACATCCGTCCTTCGGGGTTTCTCAGTTCCCAAATACCGTCCGTGCCGATCAACACGATCTGGCCGGGCAGGAGGGGGGTCCGGTTGTCCACGTACCGGTAGTCTTCGGCTACGCCGAGGGCCAAACCCAGCCCTCTGAGCTCCTCGAAACGGC
>JAGVGV010000359.1 GCA_020056895.1 Deltaproteobacteria bacterium | reverse complement strand
GAACCCACGTGGCGGCCATCGTGGTCGGGCTGATGATCCTGTTCACTATCATCTTCGGCGTCCGGCGGCTGGACCCCACCGAGCGGCACGAAGGCATCGTAATGGCCGTGGCCGCTGAATCCCTGGTCAAGCTGGTGGCGTTGATGGCCGTGGGCCTGTTTACCGTATTCAGCTTTTTCGACGGCCCCTCCGGATTCCTCGCCCGGCTGGCCGAAGCCCCTCCGGACCTGAGGCAAACCATTGACCAGGGGCCCCGATCGGTGGCGCTCTCCACCTGGCTCAGCTATCTTTTATTGTCGGCCAACGCCATTATCTGCCTGCCCCGCCAGTTCCACGTGGCCGTGGTGGAAAACCAGAGGCCCGACCATGTCCGGCGGGCCATGTGGCTTTTTCCCCTGTACCTGTTTCTGATCAACCTGTTCATTTATCCCATTGCCCTGGCCGGTCTTCTGGGCGGGATTCCCCCGGATCAGGCGGATACCTACGTTCTGCAACTCCCCATGCGGGCCGGCCACCAAGTTCTGGCCCTGATGGTTTTCCTAGGGGGCTTTTCCGCCGCCACGTCCATGGTGCTCATCAGCTCCATGACCTTGGCCACCATGATCAGCAACCACCTGCTCCTGCCGCTGGCCGATCGGATTCCCCAAATGGCCTTCATCCAGCGGCGGCTCCTGCCCTGCCGGTGGCTGGCGGTCACGGGGTTCATCCTGCTGGGGTATGGCTTTGAACGGCTGGTCGGTGAATCGTTCCGGCTGGTGGACATCGGGCTGATCTCCTTCGCGGCCATGCTCCAACTGGCGCCATCCCTTTTGGGGGGGCTGTTCTGGGCCGGAGGCAACAAGCGGGGCGCCAAATGGGGGCTGTTGGCCGGTTTCGGAGTTTGGTTTTACACTCTTTTGCTGCCCGCGCTGCTCCGGAGCGCCTGGCCCTGGCCTGGTTTTTTGGACCACGGCCCCTGGGGCGTGGAGTGGCTGAGACCGGAACACCTTTTCGGCCTGACGGGCCTGGAACCCGTGGCCCATACGGTGTTTTGGAGCCTGGTGGTCAACGGCGGCCTGTACGTGCTGGGCAGCCTGAGGGGAGAACCCAGCCAGGAGGGCCAAAGCCAAGCCGAAGCCTTCGTGCGGACCATGGCCGCGGGGTCGATCTTCCACCCCGCCCGTCCCCGAAAATCCAATATACCGCTCAAGGACAAACAGCGTCGGATTCACGAGCTTTTCACCCGGTATTTCGGACCGGGCAAAGCTTCGGCGCTGGCGGAACGGTGCATCGAGGAAGCCGGCTTGGCCCGGCTTCGGGTGGTGTCCATCAGCCAGTTGGCCGAGCTGTACCATCAGGTGGAAAAAACCCTGGCCGGGTCCATCGGATCGGCCGCCGCTCACCGGGCCTTGGCCCGAGCCCTCATGTATTCCCCCCGCGAAGCCGAAGACCTGAGGGAAATGTACGCCGAAATTCTGGCCGATCTACGCGCCAGCCCGGAGGACCTGAAACGGCAGATCGACTTTCATCTGGAACGGGAAATCCTGATCGAACGGCATGCCTCCGAACTCGAGGAAAAAGTTCGGGAGCTGGAAAACCAGATCGCCCTGAGACTCGAAGCGGAAGGCCGCCTGCGCGAATCCGAGGAACGATACCGGCTGGCCATCGAGAATTCATCGGACGGCGTGGTGATGATCCGGGATGTGGTGCTGGTCTGGTCCAACCCCCGGATGGCGGAGATTTTGGGATACCCCCGTCGGCAGGACCTGATCGGCCTGCCGCTCACGTCCATTGTCCACCCGGACGACAGGGAGCGGGTGGTCACCATCAGCCGAAACCGCCAGGCCGGCCGGCCCGCTCCGTCGCGGTACGATTTCAAGGGGCTCAAAAAGGACCAGACGCCCATCTACGTGGCCGTGAGCGCCACCACCATCCAGTACGGCGGTCAGACCGTGAATATGGCCTATCTTCGGGACGTGACCCAGCGGCGGCTGGCCGAGGAGGAAATCCGGAACCTGAGCCGCCGGTTGATCGTGGGCATCGAAGAGGAACGGAGACGGCTGGCGGCGGACCTTCACGACGAATTCGGCCAGGCCCTGACCGGCCTCCACCTATCCGTGGAAGCCCTGGGGCAGGGCCTGGATCCGAACCAGCATGGCCCCCAAATCGCTCGGGACCGGATCGCCCTGATGATCGAACAACTGGCCGAGAGCCTCCGGACCATCTGCGGGGAACTGCGGCCCGACGCCCTGGACCATTTAGGGCTGGTGCCCACGGTGGAATCGTTCCTGAACGATTTCAAGGACCGGGTCCCCGGGCTCCAGATCCAGTTCGACGCCGTGGGGTTCGTGAACCGCCGCGTGGACGCCCAACCGGCCATCGCCATCTACCGCATTCTTCAGGAAGCCATGAACAACGTGGTCAAACATGCCCAGGCAACCAGGGTGAGCGTTCAGATGACCTACAGCTACCCGGACCTTATCAT
>JAGVGV010000718.1 GCA_020056895.1 Deltaproteobacteria bacterium | reverse complement strand
GGGGGTGTGGCCAAATGATGGAGCGGGCCATAAAAGCGAAAAATTATGCTTAATTAGCTATATTCCTATTGTCATCAAATTATAATTTATGTTAATTTAGGATCATTTTGGGGCACGATCCGTTTTTCCAGCGTTCAATGGGGGGAGTCACGGCGGGATTGGCTAAAAACGACATCAACTCCACCGAAAAACTGCTCCGCGTGATCCGGGGTGAAGAGCCGGCTCCCGAGGCGAAAGCGGCGCCGCCGTCCAAGTCCTCGAAGCCCCTCAAGCCGCCCAAACCGCCCAAACGGGAACCGAAACGGCCCGCGGCCAAGGGGACCGTTTTGGGCGTGGACATCGGGTACGAGGAGCTGCGGCTCATCCGGATGACCGCCCGGCGGCAGCTCGTGGATGTGGTCACGGAACCGTACGAAAAGGGCGTCCGGCGGAACAGCCCTGGTTTTCCTCAATTTTTGCGGACGGTTCTGGGGCGGCACATCGGGTCGGGCCGGCGGGTGGATATTTGGGCGGCGGTGCCTTCCAGCGGTCTGGAACTGCGGTACTTGCGGATTCCCAAGGTGCCCCGGCCTCAGGTGGCCAACGCGGTCCAATGGACCTTCCGCAAGGAAAACCCCTATAACGAAAAAGAAAATCTGTTCGATTTCGAAATCCTGGGCGAAGTGACCGACGAAGGCGCCCGGAAACTGGAAGTTTTGGCCTATATCGTCCCCAAGACCGAAGTGGACGAGCTGACCGAACTGTTCCAGAAGGCCGGCCACCCCCTGGCCGGCATCACGGCCATTCCCTTCGCCGTCCAGAACATGTTCCGCACGAACTGGCTGTCCATTCCCGAAGGCGATGCCTGCAACCTGTACATCGGCCGGAACTGGTCGCGCATCGATCTGTTTTCCGGGGGCACCATCCGTCTGTCCCGAGGCGTCAAGGCCGGCATGTTCAGCATGGTGGACAGCCTTCGGGATCGGGTTGAGGAACGGACCAAGGATGATACCCCCGAAGGCCTGTTCGCCGATTTCGATTTCAAGGACAGCGGCGTTTTCGAACTGGTCACGCCCAAGCCTTTGCCGGAAAAGGAAGCGGCCGAAGGCGATCCAGTGATGGACCTGTTCAACCGGTTGATCGACGGCGGGTCTTTTCCGGTGGAACTGGATTCCGGAGTCCGGTTTCGCGAACATGAAGTGTTCGATATGCTTCTGCCGGCCCTGGACCGTCTGGTCCGGCAGCTCGAACGAACGCTCGATCACTATTACCAAAAGCTCAAAGGCCAGCGGGTCAGCCGGGTTTTCCTGAGCGGCCGGGTGGCGGGGTATCCCCGCCTGGCTTCGTACATCAGCCAGCAGTTGGATACGCCGGTGGAATTGTTGGACCCGCTGTTGGAAAGCGGCCCGGGTCTGCCCAACCAGATGAGCGCCCGCAACATGAGCGTTCAGGAGCGGGCGGCCTTTACACCGGCCCTTGGGCTTTCGCTATCAGACAATCTTCATACCCCCAACGCCATCGTCACCTGGCGGGACAAAGAGCGGATTAGCCGGGGCAAAAGGCTCCATCAAGGGCTGGTCATCGGTTTTTGCGTGGTGATGCTGATTCTGGGTGGTTTTTATCACGTTCAAGGGTTGAAGCTGAAGGGCAAGCAGAACCATGCCCTGGCTTTGAACGTGCAAATGCAGAATTTCGTGCCTCAGGCCAACCAGGATTTGATCCTGGCCGCCGTGGCCCGGATGATAATCAATCAGGACAAGTATTCCCTGTTCGGTGACCGGTACCGGGCCGTGGCGATCATGTCCGAGCTGGCGGAAATGACTCCGGCCACCGTCCGGCTCACGCACGTGACCGCCGACATGGGGCCGGCCAAGGGGCCCGAGAACAAAGATCAGGAAAAGAAGGACGATGCGAAGAAGGCGGAAAAGGACGAACCGCCCAAGACCAAGGTGCTGGTGGAAGGCGTGATTAGGGGCGAACGGCCGCAGCTGGAATCCACTCTGGCCCAATACCTTTTGCGGCTGCAAATGTCCCCATTGTTCGGTCAGCCGGCGGTCATGGAACAGCGGATGATGAACCTGGCCGAAGAAGAAGTGCTGTTCTTCAAGGCCGAAGTGGAAGTGATCTAGGCTATGGCGGTGGCGGCTCTGAAAGCGGCGGCATCGGGTCGGCTCTTCCTGGTGATCCTGGGCGGAGTGGTGCTGGTGTTCATTCTGGTCCTCATCCTGCCCATCAACCATTCGTTGAAAAAACAGGATGAAGAAATCCAGGACCTGGAACAAAAGCTGAAAGATCAGGCCATGCTCCAACCGCTTTACCTGGGGTTGACGGCCAAGGCCCGGTTCGACAAACCGGATGGCCTGCCCGTCCCGGATCCGGCGCCGTTGCCTCGGGCGGACCTGGGCAAACTGACGGAACTGTTTTCCGCGCCCGCCCGGGATGCGGGGCTGACCTTCGTCAAGGTTCAGCCGGATATCAATTCGCTCAGGGAAGGCCACGGGCTGTTGCTCACCGAAGTGACCCTGCTGGGCGACTTTCCCCGGCTGCAGAAATACTTTTTGGGGCTGGGCCGGCTTCCTTTTCTGAACCACGTGGAACGGGTGGATGTCCGCCGGACCAAGGACGGCGATGAAATCGGGCTCCGGCTCTGGCTGGCCCTGGAATAGGAGCCTCAATCCCGATGGACGCGGCCGGCGGTTCGACGCCCCGGCGGAATCCAACCGCGTTGTTTGGGTTAATCATGCACACCGGATCGAACCAGCATGTCCAAGCGTGAAAAAATCATTGTCGGCCTGAT
>JAGVGV010000673.1 GCA_020056895.1 Deltaproteobacteria bacterium | reverse complement strand
TCTTCGTCGAAGATGTACGCCTGTTCCTCGACCAGATCGATCAAGCCCCGAAACTTGTCTTCTTCGCCGATGGGAATCTGCAGAACGACCGGGCGGGCCTGAAGCCGTTCGGCCATTTGGGCCACGCAGCGTCGGAAATCGGCGCCAACCCGGTCCATCTTGTTGATGAAGGCCAGCCGGGGCACTTGGTACCGGTCGGCTTGCCGCCAAACGGTTTCGGACTGAGGCTGAACCCCGCCCACGGCGCAGAACACGGCCACCACTCCGTCCAGAACACGGAGCGATCGTTCGACCTCGATAGTGAAATCCACGTGGCCGGGGGTGTCTATAATATTGATGCGGTGTTTGCGCCAAAAACAGGTGGTAGCGGCGGAAGTGATGGTGATGCCGCGTTCCTGTTCTTGTTCCATCCAGTCCATGACGGCCGCGCCGTCGTGGACTTCGCCCATTTTGGACGATACACCAGTATAGTAAAGGATCCGCTCCGTCGTCGTCGTCTTGCCGGCGTCGATATGGGCGATGATGCCGATGTTGCGGGTCCGCTCAAGCGGGCTTTGCCGGGCCAAGAGAAACTCTCCTTAACGACGGGGCCGATCCCCGACCTACCAACGGTAATGGGCGAAGGCCTTGTTGGCCTCGGCCATGCGGTGCGTATCTTCGCGCTTTTTAACGGCGCCTCCGCGGCCATTCGCGGCATCCATTAATTCGGCCGCCAACTTCTTTTCCATGCCTTTTTCGCCGCGTCCCCGGGCATAGCTGATGAGCCAGCGAATGCTGAGAGCGCTGCGGCGTTCGGGCCGGATTTCCACCGGGACCTGGTACGTTGACCCGCCCACGCGGCGGCTCTTGACTTCGATCACCGGCCGGGCGGCATCCAGGGCCTTTTCGAAAACCTTCAAAGGGTCTTCCTTGGTCCGTTCGGAAATGATATCCATTGCCTGGTAAACAACTTGCTCGGCCACGCTCTTTTTGCCCCGGTGCATGAGGCAGTTCATGAACTTAGCCAGGCTGCGGCTATGGTATTTCGGGTCCGGGATGATCTCCCGCTTGGGAACCTCTCTCCGCCGTGACATAATCCGTTGTTCTCCTCGCCTTGGTTCAGCCGTCAAGCGGCTGGCCGCCGTGATTCTGATAGGGCCGGTTCCGGAAGGGTTGGCCATTCCGGGACCGGAGCCGAAAACCGGGAAGTACCGGCCAGGGCTTACTTAGGCCGTTTCGCGCCGTACTTGCTCCGGCCCTTCCGCCGATCCTGAACGCCGATGGCATCCAGGGTGCCGCGGATGATATGGTAGCGCACGCCGGGAAGGTCCTTGACCCTGCCGCCGCGAATCAGCACCACGGAGTGTTCCTGCAGGTTGTGTCCCTCGCCGGGGATGTAACTGGTCACTTCGATCCCGTTGGTCAGGCGGACGCGAGCCACCTTACGCAAGGCCGAGTTCGGCTTCTTGGGAGTCTGGGTGTACACACGGATGCAGACCCCCCGCTTTTGGGGACAGGCTTTCAAAGCCGGGACGGGGTTCTTCTTGCGCTGGGCCTCACGGCCTTTTCGGACCAACTGATTGATCGTGGGCATCTCGTCGTATCCTTACCGCTTGAACGAGGTTTCACAACAAAAGCCTCGCCACCGGCCCGGTAAGCCTTCCCCCTTGCTGGAGAACGCTCCGGCGGCCTTTGGCGAGGGCCGCGTTCCAGCCCCAGGCCCCTTGAAAAGGACCGGCGCTAAACGCGCACTATGACCACAAGCCGGTGGCTGGTGTCAAGTATTATTTACGGGACGGACGTATGAATTTCCGTCGGCGCCCGGATCAGGTCTCCGGCTGCGCCTCGCCCCCCAAGGGCCCACCCCGCGAACCACCGGTTCGGGGATCGGGGGTGGGTGGAAGGGGACTAAGCGGCTTCTTCCGAAATTTCTTTGAGCAGGTTTACGTATCGGAGCATGCCAGTTCCAGCGGGAATCAGCCGCCCCATGATTACGTTCTCTTTCAAACCCGACAAGTTATCGACCTTACCCGCGACCGCGGCCTCTGTCAAGACTTTTGTGGTCTCCTGGAAGCTGGCGGCCGAAATAAAACTTTCCGTGGACAGCGAGGCCTTGGTGATCCCCTGGAGAAGAGGTTCGGCCTGAGCCGGCGTTTTCCCTTCCGCCAGGAGTTTTTCGTTGATTTCCTCGAACTTCCACCGGTCCACCTGTTCCCCGGCCAGCAGTTCGGAATCGCCGGCCGATTTGACCTTGACCTTGCGCAACATCTGGCGGACGATGACCTCGATGTGCTTGTCGTTGATCTTCACGCCCTGAAGCCGGTACACCTGCTGGACTTCATCCACCAGGTATTTGGCCAGTTCCTTGAGGCCTCGGATAGCCAGGATGTCGTGGGGGTTGGACGACCCATCCATCAAAGGTTCGCCGGCCCGGACATAGTCGCCTTCGTGGACCGTGACGTGCTTGCCTTTGGGAATCAGGTATTCCTTGGGCTCGCCCACTTCCGGGGTCACGACGACCTTACGCTTGCCCTTGGTCTGCTTGCCAAAGGTGACCATGCCGTCGATTTCGCTGATGACCGCGACTTCCTTGGGCTTGCGGACCTCGAAGAGTTCGGCCACGCGGGGCAGACCACCGGTGATGTCCTTGGTTTTGGTGGTTTCCCGAGGAATCTTGGCCAACACATCGCCGGCGTGAACCTTCTGGCGCTCCTCGATCAGTAAAATGGCGTTGACCGGCAGAGGATAACGGGCGGTGGACCCCTTGGACGTCTTGAGGGTCTTCCCCTGTTCATCGGTCAGGGTGATCCGGGGCCGGGCTTCAGCGTCCTTGGATTCCGTAATCACCTTGGAGGATTTGCCGGTGACCGGGTCCACCCGGTCGATCATGGTCTTGCCTTCCTCCACGTCCACGAACCGAACGAATCCGGTCACTTCGGTGATGATCGGCACGGTGAAGGGGTCCCATTCCACGAATTCCGCGGGGCCCTTGACCGCGAGGTCGTAATCCTCGCTCAGCCGCTTCCGGTCCAGATCGCTTTTCATGTCGTATTCGGCCAGAACCAGGTTCAGTTCGGCCAAAGCCAGGGCCACGTCGGCCAGCCGAGGCTGGATCCGGGTGATGGGTTCCTTAATCGCCGAGGGCGGCAGAAAGTCCAGCAGTTCCTCGGCCAGGCCGTCTTCGGCCAGTTCCAGGCCCAGCGGCAGCAGGAGGGCGCCCAGGAAGTTCCAAATGCCTTCCAGACGGGACCGGACCCGGCTGAGGGCCAGGGGGTCGCTGGTGTCCACGGCCCGATATTCGGCCAGGACCTCGCCCAGGTCTTTTTCCACCACGGCCAGGTCTTCGGGGGTCAGTTCGTCCGCGGCCTTGGCCGGGAGCAACTGGAGGGCCTTGGTGGGTTTGAGCTTGAGGTGGGCGCCGTAGATCAACTGATGCCGTTCGCGCTGCTGACCTTGTTCGTCCCGGAGGATCAGATCGCCCTTACGGCTCATGACCACCAGTTCGCCGTTCAGGGACCGAACCAGACGGACGTCCGGGCTGAATTCAACTCCGCCGGCCTGTTCGATCTCGATAACGTGCCGCTCGACCCGCCGGCTCGCGGTGCCGCCGATGTGAAAGGTCCGCATGGTCAACTGTGTGCCGGGTTCGCCGATGGACTGGGCGGCGATGATCCCGATGGATTCGCCGATCTCGACCAGCTTGCCGTGGGCCAGATCGCGGCCGTAGCAGGCCGCGCAAACGCCCCGGCGGCTCCGGCAGGTCAGCACGGACCGGATGAGCACCCGGTCGATACCGGCCTCGTCGATCTTTTCCACCGCCTCTTCGTCGATCTCGGCTCCGGCCGGAATGAGCACCTTGTCGGTGTACGGGTCCAGGATATCCTCGAGGGTAGTCCGGCCGATGATCCGTTCGTTGAGGGGCTGGATCACCTCGCCGGCTTCACGCAGGGGTTCCAGCCAGATGCCGTCCATGGTGCCGCAGTCGATCTCGACGATGATGGAATCCTGGGCCACGTCCACCAGACGGCGGGTGAGATACCCCGAGTTGGCCGTCTTAAGGGCCGTATCCGCCAGACCTTTCCGGGCGCCGTGAGTCGAAGTGAAGTACTGCAGCACCGTGAGGCCTTCGCGGAAATTGGCGGTGATGGGCTGTTCGATGATTTCACCCGTAGGCTTGGCCATCAACCCACGCATACCGGAAAGCTGCCGCATCTGGTCCTTGCTGCCACGGGCGCCGGATTCGGCCATCATGAAGATGGGGTTGAAGCCGGGCAGCCGTTCGTCGGCGAATTTCGAGGACCGGGAGCTAGGGGCGTCGGTGCTGATTTCCTTCATCATTTCCAGGGCCACTTCGTCCGAGGCCCGGGTCCAGATGTCGACCACCTTATTGTATTTTTCACCTTCGGTGATCAGACCGTCGTTGTACTGGCTTTCCACTTCGATGATTTCACGGGTGGCCGAATCGATGATCTCCTGCTTCCGGCGGGGGATAACCATGTTGGCCACGCAGATGGAAATACCGGCCTGAGTGGCGAACTTGTACCCCAGGTCCTTCAGGCGGTCGGCCAACAAAACGGTGGCCTTGGTGCCGTACTGGCGGTAGCAGTTGCCGATCAGGTTCTTCAGCTCCTTTTTGGTCATAACCCGGTTGACCACGTCGAAGGGCATCTGGACCGGCAGAACGTCGGCCAGGAGAATCCGCCCGGTGGTGGTTCGGAACCGCTGGCCCTTCATCCGCACGTCGATGATGGCCTGAAGGTCCAATTCGCCCTGATCGTACGCGATGCGCACTTCGTCCGGGCTGGAGAACAACCGGCCTTCGCCATTGACCCCGGGGCGTTCGCGGGTCATATAATAAATACCCAGAACGATGTCCTGGGAGGGGACGATGATCGGTTCGCCGTTGGCCGGGCTCAGGATGTTGTTGGTGGACATCATGAGCACCCGGGCTTCGATCTGGGCTTCGATGGACAGGGGCACGTGAACGGCCATCTGGTCGCCGTCGAAGTCGGCGTTGAAGGCCGAGCAGACCAGGGGGTGCAGCTGAATGGCCTTGCCTTCGATCAGGATCGGTTCAAAGGCCTGGATGCCCAGCCGGTGAAGAGTGGGGGCCCGGTTGAGAAGAATGGGGTATTCCCGGACCACTTCGGACAGGGTGTCCCAGACTTCCGGTGTTTCCCGTTCCACCATCTTCTTGGCGCTTTTGATGGTGGTGACCAGGCCTTTGCGCTCCAGCCGGTTGTAGATGAAGGGCTTGAACAGTTCGAGCGCCATTTTCTTGGGCAGACCGCACTGATGGAGGCGAAGGTCGGGACCGATGACGATGACCGACCGGCCGGAATAGTCCACGCGCTTGCCCAAAAGGTTCTGGCGGAACCGGCCCTGCTTGCCTTTGAGCATGTCGGAAAGGCTTTTGAGAGGCCGTTTGTTGGGGCCGGTGATGGTTTTACCCCGGCGGCCGTTATCGAACAGAACGTCCACGGATTCCTGAAGCATCCGCTTTTCGTTGCGG